>JAFEDO010000017.1 GCA_018241565.1 Pseudomonadota bacterium | reverse complement strand
CAAGAAACTGATGGTGTAGAAACGCATAGACAGCAACCGTTATTTCCAGGTGTAAAAGGAGTTAAGGAATTAATATTTAAACCATTAGGTGATTCCAAGCACAGTGTGGATTGGATGCTATATTGCTGTATGATGATTGTATTAGGTAGCTCTTCTGAATTTAAAAAAGCAATCTCCCATGATGACCATCAAAAATACGGCGATGAATTACATAAACTTCTATTAAATGTATTGTCTCTTCAAGTTAAACATCCTGATGGTTCCGTACTAGGAAAAATACAACAGCCCGTAGAGAACTCATCATGCAACCCTAATCTATAAACTGAGATGAGGATCGTACTTTAAAGTTTCGATGTTCCCTAGGACGATGTAAGAGCAGTTAGTTCAAGTACATAAAAACACTGCACTGAACTTGATGTTGCTTGATGAACTATTTAAACATTTCTGGAGATTGTTTGTGCCAATCCGTATTTTGCTGATACTGATGAGCGACGTTTAACAATCGAGCTTCTTCAAAATAATTTCCCACCAATTGAACACCAATAGGTTTTCCATCGATGAATCCTGCGGGCATCGATAACCCCGGTAACCCCGCTAAGTTGACAGGAATGGTGTAGATGTCTGATAAATACATACTGATAGGATCAGACGTCTTTTCTCCAATTTTGAACGGTGGAGTTGGTATCGTAGGGCCTAAGATCACATCGACTTGTTTAAAGGCGTTTTGATAATCTTCGCTAATTAATCGTCGAATCTTTTGAGCTTTAATATAATAAGCATCGTAATATCCAGCAGATAATACGTAAGTGCCAATCATGATCCGACGTTTGACTTCATCGCCAAATCCTTCGCTGCGACTTCGTACATACAGATCAATTAAATCTTTAGGATGTTCAGCACGATGTCCATAACGAACACCATCATAGCGAGCTAAGTTAGAAGAACATTCCGCGGGTGCAATAATATAATAAGCGGGTATTGATAAATTTAATTTAGACATAGAAATTTCAATAATTTCTGCGCCTAATTTTTCTAATTCTTTAGCCGCTTGATGTGTCAGTTCAGCAATCTTTGGATCTAAACCTGATCCAAAAAATTCTTTTGGTAATCCAACGCGTAATCCTTTGAGAGATTGATTCAATATTTGTGTGTAATCAGATACAGGACGATCGACACTGGTTGAATCATGCGGATCAAATCCAGCCATGACATTCAATAGTAGCGCCAAATCTTCAGCGGTTTTAGCCATAGGGCCACCTTGATCAAGACTAGAGGCGTAAGCAATCATGCCATAGCGTGAGACACGTCCATAAGTTGGTTTAATGCCAGTAATTCCACAAAAAGCGGCGGGTTGGCGGATGGAGCCACCGGTATCAGTGCCCGTAGCTGCTGGTGTTAATCGTGCTGCAACGGCTGCCGCTGAACCACCCGATGATCCACCAGGTACACAATCGGTGTGCCAAGGATTTTTGACAGGGCCATAAAAGCTCGTTTCATTCGATGAACCCATCGCGAATTCATCCATATTTGTTTTTCCCAACATGACCATCGATGCATGATTAAAATGTTTTACGACAGTTGCATCATAAGGTGCGATGAAATTATCAAGCATTCTTGAACCGCAACTGGTTTTCACGTCTAGGGTACAGAAAATATCTTTTTGTGCGACGGGAATTCCTGCTAAAGGATGCGCGTGACCTGCTTTAATTTTTTTGTCTGCTTCATCAGCAGCATTTAAAGCGTGTTCAGCAGTCACAGTAATAAAACTATTGAGCGTAGGATCATATTGGGCAATTCGATCGAGAAAACATTGTGTTAATTCACGACTAGAATATTTTTTACTTTGTAAATCTTTTGAATATTCGGCTAACGTTTTATTATGCATTTTAAATTCTCACTCAATCACAGGAGGAACAATATAAAGACCCGCTTCAGTGAGCGGCGCAATTTTCTGGAATTTCTCACGCTCATTTTTTTCAGTCACTTCATCAGGGCGTACGCGTTGAGTGACGTCTAACGAGTGGGCCGAAGGAGATACGTTCGATGTATCTTCCGCATTAATTTGTTCAACCAAATTAAGAATACTGGATAGGTCATTGCAGTATTTAGGTTTATCGGTTTCTTCAATTTTGAGCCGAGCTAAATGGGCAATTTTATCGAGCTGTTCGGTAGTGATATTTGACATCTGTATTTCAGCCTATGTTTTCAAAAAGAGGGGATTATAGTCAGGCGAGGGGTATATTGGCTATAGAAAACGTATTGACACCACAAGAATCTACGCTATTTTTCCAGGGGAGTTTTGAGCTGCCCCAGCACTTTTCTGCCCCTCGACGGAGCTAATAAATTGGGGTAGAGTTGCGCCCCATTGTTTGCCAATTTTATTAACCACCACTTAGAGGTTGAAGACATCATGATGAGATTCTTGCGCGGACTAGGTTCCAGTGATTTATCGATTGATTTAGGCACAGCTAATACACTGATTTACGTAAAAGGTAGAGGCATTGTATTGAACCAACCTTCTGTTGTGGCCTTAAGAGAAGAAGGTGGACAAAAACGAGTGGAAGCAGTGGGGCTAGAGGCAAAACGCATGTTAGGTCGAACCCCTGGTAATATTATTGCTGTTCGTCCTCTTAAAGATGGCGTTATCGCTGATTTCTACGTGACTGAAAAAATGTTACAACACTTCATTCATAAAGTGCATGAAAATAAATTCTTACGTCCTAGCCCACGAGTATTAGTTTGTGTGCCTTGTGGTTCAACTCAAGTTGAGCGAAGAGCGATCCGTGAATCTGCCATGGGAGCAGGTGCTAGAGAAGTTTACTTAATTGAAGAGCCTATGGCTGCTGCTTTGGGATCAGGTATGCCTGTCGAAGAGGCTCGGGGTTCTATGGTTGTGGATATTGGTGGTGGTACGACAGAAGTTGCCATTATTTCCTTAAGTGGCATCGTTTATCACCAATCTGTACGTATTGGTGGTGATCGTTTTGACGAAGCCATTATGAATTATGTTAGAAGAAATTATGGTAGTTTGATTGGGGAAACGACGGCTGAATTGATTAAGCAAAAAATTGGTACAGCATTCCCTGGTACTGAAGTTCGTGAAATGGAAGTTCGTGGTCGTAATTTGGCAGAAGGTGTGCCAAGGAGCTTTACATTGAATAGCAATGAAATCTTGGAAGCTTTGCAAGAGCCATTGTCTGGTATTGTTGGTGCTGTGCGAGCTGCATTAGAACAAGCGCCTCCAGAATTGGCTTCTGATATTGCTGAACGAGGCTTGGTATTGACTGGTGGTGGTGCATTACTGAAAGACCTCGATAGATTATTAATGGAAGAAACTGGGTTACCCGTTATTATCGCCGAAGATCCTTTAACTTGTGTTGCACGTGGTGGCGGTAAAGCGCTTGAGTCTGTTGGAAGAATGGGTGGAGACTTCTTATCTACAGACTAAGGTATATATACCTAACGCACTAGTGTGTTAGGTATCTACTCATCCCACTTGAGTTTACGGAGATTGACCTATCAATACGTTATTTATTCGAAACCCTATCGTTGGTCTTCGTTTATTGTTGGCCGTGATTTTATCCATCGTGCTGATGACTCTCGATCATCAGCATCGTGTCTTGGAACCTGTCCGTAAAGTTTTAACAGTCGCTGTTCTTCCTTTGCAATTTTTAGTAGATACACCAGTACGTATGGTGAATTGGTTAGATCTTAGTATTACGACGCACCAATCATTATTGAGCGAAAATGCTGAATTACGTGGGCAACTTTTATTACTGAAGAGTCAAGTGCAAAAGTTCGAGGCTTTAGAACAAGAAAATACGCAACTACGAGAATTGCTCCAATCATCCACTCGCGTTGAAGGGAAAGTAGAAGTGGTCCAGTTATTATCGGTAAGCGCCGATCCATTTGTGCATCAAATCGTCCTAGATAAAGGGAGTAATCACGGTGTATATGTAGGACAACCCGTGTTAGATGCGAATGGCATTATGGGACAAGTGATTCGCGTGACACCATTTACCAGTGAAGTGTTACTCATTACAGATACTCGAAGCGCCATCCCTGTGCAAGATAGTCGTAATAACTTAAGAGCGATAGCAACCGGTTCTGGTTCTTACGGTACTTTACAAT
>JAFEDO010000179.1 GCA_018241565.1 Pseudomonadota bacterium | reverse complement strand
CCTATCCAAAGAGAAGATTGTTTTTTACTGCGCATGTTAATGACATAAGTAGGGTTTGGTGAATTTTCTCCAAAGTTTCCATAAACACCAAATTTAGCTAACTCTTGTTGATTCAAATAATGTTGGTAGCGATTGAATGGTAGTATTTTATATTTAATACCTGTGACTCTGGCTGGAATGACTGTAGGTTCTTTATCTTTCCAACCATGATGATGGAAATAATTAGCAACACTACCAATCACATCATCATCGTTATTGAATAAATCTTTTTTTCCATCGCCATTAAAATCAATGGCATAACGGCGATAACTGCTAGGCATGAATTGTGGTTGTCCCAACGCTCCGGCATATGAGCCGTAAAGACTTAAAGGGTCAACGTTTTGTTCACGCGTTAACAAAAGATATTCTGCTAATTCAGATTTAAAAAATTTAGATCGAGCAGGGTAAGCAAAAGCTAATGTAGCGAGTGTACTAAATACAGGATATTTGCCTTTGTTTTCACCGTAATTAGATTCTACGCCGATGATAGCCACAATGATTTCTTGTGGTACTTGATATTCTTTTTCTGCACGCTCGAGAGTTTTTGCATGCGCTTCCCAGAAACGTGCGCCATCGAGAATACGTTTAGGTGTGATGAAAAATTCTCGATATTTATCCCATGGTTTTGATTCATAAGGTTTGCGCATGGCTTGCAAAACTAAGGGATCAATTTGTGTTTTTTGAAATAAGCCTTCTAAATAGGATTCTGAAAAACCATGTTTTTCAACCATCATGTGAATGAAATCTTGTACCTGTGGTTCATCGACGAGTGGGGTTGAATGATTTGCCCACGCAAAAATAGGCAACGACAGAATCAAACACAGCAAAAATCTTTTTATCATGAAATATCTTCCTAATCTTTATTTTTTTATCCAAAACTTAAGCGGGGGATTTTAACGTGTAGATCGGTCGATGGCTAATGAAATCCACCCTCACCCTAACCCTCCCACGGTACTCCGGGGGAGGGTTAGGGTGGGGGTAACAGATTTTTTAGGTCGGTACTAACTTCCTGCAGGTATGAATCGACATCACAATGCCGAACATCGCCATTAAAGTGACCATCGAGGTCCCCCCATAGCTAAACAAAGGTAGGGGCAATCCAACGACGGGTAATATGCCAATGACCATTCCAATATTGATAAATAATGACATGAAAAAAATAAGAGCAACGCTGCTTGCGATAAGTCGACTGAAAGTATCTTGCGCATCTTTTGCAATAAGCATAATACGAGCAAAAATCACAAAATAGATAATTAAAACAATGATGCACCCTAAAAGCCCAAATTCTTCGCCATTCACGGCAAAGATAAAATCGGTCGTATGTTCAGGCAGAAAATCTAAATGCGATTGAGTGCCATGTAACCATCCTTTTCCAAAAATACCACCCGAGCCAATCGCAATTTTAGATTGGATGATGTGATACCCATTACCTAAAGGATCTCTTTCTGGATCAAGAAAAGTTAAAACACGTTGTCGTTGATAATCATGCAAAAAGTGCCACAAAATAGGTGTGCTAGCGCCTATTAAAATTAAACACCCTAAAATTAATCGCCAACTTAAGCCCGCAAAAATAAGTACGGATCCCCCCGCAATCACTAACACTAAGGCAGTTCCTAGGTCAGGTTGCTTCGCGACCAAAAGGGTTGGGACTAAAATGATGGCACCACAAACCAATAAAGTTTTTGGAGTAGGGGGTAAAGGTTTATCACTCAAATACCAAGCAAGAAAGAGTGGTACAGCAAGTTTCATGATTTCGGAAGGTTGAAAACGAAAGAGTCCGAGCTCCAACCATCTTTGTGCACCTTTTCCAATTTCACCGATGATGAGTACCGCAACGAGCAACAATATCCCAATGACATATAACCAAGGAGACCACGCTTTTAAGCGAGGCGGGGATATTTGTGCGAAAAATAATAAAATAACAAAAGCTAATCCGAGTCGTGCGACTTGCGCGAGTACAAGACTTATATTTTGATTAGCCGCACTGTATAAAACAGTTAAACCCGCACCAATTAATAATAGTAATGAGAATAGTAAAAATGGATCGAGGTGTATACGTTGCCAATTATTTCTATATTTAAAATAAGTTCTTCGGCGGTATACTTCCATCTTGATTGAGTCAATGGCATTTTTCATTTTAAAATTTATTCCGGGTTGATTTCTGGTTGATTAGATAAATCAGAGTTTACGTTCTGAGTTCCTTTCATGCCCAAACGAGCAAAATAATAATCTAAAAATTTACGTGCTGCATGCGCCGCTAATAATTTATTATTTTCAACGATGACTGCAACAGCAATCACAGGTTTATCTGCTGGAGCAAATACGATAAACAAAGAATGGTCTCGTAAATTTTTCGAAGCACTGACGGATTTTAATTGGGCGGCTGATTTAGCTGAATATACTTGTGCGGTTCCTGTTTTCGCAGCAGCAACGTAAGGCGTGTCTGTTCCAAATTTATGATGAGCAGTTCCTTCAGGGCTTGCAATCACTTGTTTCATCGCATCAATCACAGTATTCCAAGTACTGGTACTATGTAATATGAGAGGCGTTAATGAGGTAATTTTTTCTGGGTGTTGTACAGCATCGGGTGTGACTTGGCTTTTTAGTAAATGTATTTGATAACGTTTCCCACGACTAGCGATTGTTGCAACGCCAGCGGCCAGTTGCACGGGGGTTGTTAACATAAAGCCTTGCCCGATGCCGGCGTTAATAGTGTCTCCTGGGTACCAACGATCATGTCGTGCTTTTTCTTTCCAAGCAGGACTTGCCACTAAACCGGGCAATTCATCAGGTAAATCGATATTGGTTAAATGACCAAAACCATACCTTGTGAGAATGTCATCCATTTTTGTAATGCCCATCATATGAGCCAATGTGAAAAAGAAAGTATCATTAGAAACAATGATGGCTCGAAAAATATTCACAGAGCCTTGCCCGGAATGTTTCCAGTTGTGATACACATGAGAACCACCTGGTAATCGATAATAGCCAGGATCATACACTCGAAAATTTAAATCTACGGTGCCTGTATCTAATCCTTGTGTAGCATAGAAAGGTTTAATGGTAGAAGCCATCGGATATTGACCTCTGATCGTGCGGTTATATAAAGGGTGATCAGGGTGTTTTAATAAAACTTGATAATCTTTGTTTGAAATTCCTTGCACGAAAGCATTGGGATCGTAACCAGGGTTGCTGACAATCGTTAAGATTTCCCCACTGTTAGGATCAATCGCGACTAATGATCCTTTGTCAGTCCCTAATGCTTCCATAGCGACTTTGCTTAATTCACTATCGATGGTGAGATAAATATTATTTCCTGGGACAGGTGATGTGCCGTGATAAGTCCGGACACTTCGTCCGCTGGCATCCATTTCAACTTGTTCTGATCCCATTTTGCCACGCAATATTTTTTCATAAAATTTTTCGATGCCTGATTTACCGATAAAATCATTGGCGGTGTAATTGTTTTTTTCAGCTTGTGTATACTCTTGCGTATTGATTCTTGCAATATAACCAAGCACATGAGAGAGGAGTTGGCCTTGAGGATAGTATCGAATCAAAGTAGCTTGAACATCGACGCCAGGAAATCGATATCGGTCTACTGCAAATCGTGCAATTTCTTCTTCCGTTAATTTTAATTTAAGAGTAATCGGTGCAAAGGCACGTTGTTGTTGTTTCTGCTTATAAAACTGTTCAATGTCTTCTGGTGTT
>JAFEDO010000178.1 GCA_018241565.1 Pseudomonadota bacterium | reverse complement strand
TCTACGGTTGCTGTCCCACCTAAAATTTGTTGTGCGCGACTCGCATCTTGCAAGCCCGGTAAATCAACGGCAATACGATCAGGTCCTTGTTGTTGAACCATCGGTTCTTCAACCCCTAATTCATTCACACGATTACGCAATACTGTCATCGTCTGTTCAACGGTGTATTGTTGCATTTCATGTAAAGCGACTGGCGTGAATTTTAATAAAAGCGCGCTATCACCTAATCCAGAATCGTTTTCTATCATGAGTTCTTGGTAATTTGTTCGAACAAGATTAGCCGCGTCATCTCTATCATGCACATCTCGAAAACGTAACAAAATACCTTTTCCTTGATAACGATCAATCGATGCATAACGAATACGTTTTTGTCGCAACTCTTGCGTTAATCCTTTAATAAGGCCATTTTCGCGGCGTTCAACCACCCCATCCACATCTACTTTTAATAGAAAATGTACACCACCTCTTAAATCCAAACCATACTTCATAGGATGCGCATGGATAGCACTTAACCAATGCGGTGTCGCAGGTGCGAGACTAGATGCAACGGTATAATCTTCCCCTAAATCTGTGCTCAATAAATCTTTCGCTTTCAACTGACTATCCGTATTGGCAAAGCGAATCAGTAAATTGTTGTTTTCTTTTTCAAGAGCTTTATAAGTCAGATGATTACCTTCCAGAATTTTTTGCACTCTATTTTGAACGTTAGCATCGACGGTGAGTTTGTGTTCTGCCGCGGAAATTTGCACAGACGGATCATCACCATAAAGATTAGGTAACGCATACAATATCCCAAAGATAGCAATCACTACCAATAAGATATTTTTCCAAAGAGGATATTTATTCTGCATAGATAGTCACTTAGGTTTAAGAAGGTTGTTCAATTGCTTTTAAAGTGCCCTTTGGAACTAAGGTTAATACTGCAGAACGCTGCACAGTCACATTAACATTTGCAGCGATAGAAACCGTAATGAAATCATCCGCTATATCGGTAATCTTTCCCACAAGTCCCCCACTGGTAATCACTTCATCGCCTTTAGAAAGATTAGACACTAATTCACGATGCTCTTTTTGTCTTTTGCTTTGTGGGCGCCACAGTAAAAAATAAATAATGAGGATAAAACCAACCATCATTAAAATAGATCCCATAGGACTTTCAGCGACTGGCGCTGTAGTTGCTGCCGTTGTTGCTGTTGCCAATGCATCGTTGATCAAGAAGCTCATGTTGGTTCTCCCGTAGATGTATTTTAGTTCGTGTCATCCTGAGCATGAACCTTGTCATCCTGAGCGTCAGCGAAGGATCTCAGCGATACTACGAGATCCTTCGCTGACGCTCAGGATGACACAGCTCAGCTCCAGAGAATCACAATCCACGCTCAGGATGACACAATTCACACTCAGAATGAGGCACACGTTTTCACAAAGGCGTGCAATTTACCCTGTTCTATCGCTTTTCGCAAATTCCGCATGAGCTGCTGATAGAAATAAAGATTATGTAAAGTATTTAAGCGCGCACCCAGAATTTCTTTACATCTGTCTAAATGATGCAAATATGCCCTACTATAGTTTTCACAGGTGTAACAATCGCAATTCGGATCAAGTCTTGAAACATCATTCTTATAAGTACTGTTACGAATACGAATCACCCCTTCTGAAGTAAACAAATGTCCGTTTCGAGCATTACGCGTTGGCATCACGCAATCAAACATATCGATTCCGCTCAGTACTCCCTGTACCAAATCAGAAGGCGTTCCTACCCCCATCAAATATCGAGGTTTATCAGATGGCATCTGAGGCACTATCTTGTCTAATACGTGCATCATTTCTTCCTTGGGTTCACCGACAGACAAACCACCTAAGGCATAACCATCGAAACCAATTTGAATGAGTTGTTCTAACGACTCTTCTCTTAATTGAGGAAACATCCCACCCTGCACAATACCAAACAAAGCGGCAGGATTATCCGCATGGGCCAACTTACTGCGCTTTGCCCAACGGAGCGATAATTCCATCGATGCACGCGCTTGTAACTCAGTTGCAGGATAAGGTGTGCATTCATCAAAAATCATCACAATATCTGCGCCTAAATCACGCTGGATCTGCATAGAAATTTCGGGGCTTAAAAATACTTTAGAACCATCAATCGGAGAATTGAAATGCACCCCTTCTTCAGAAACTTTACGCATCTTGGACAAGCTGAATACTTGAAACCCACCAGAGTCAGTCAGTATGGGGCGCTTCCAATGCATGAAGTCATGTAAATTGCCATGCAAACGCACAACAGATTCACCGGGCCGTAACCATAAATGAAATGTATTGCCCAAAATAATTTGAGCACCCGTTTGTATTAATTCTTCAGGTGTCAAAGCTTTAACGGTTCCATAGGTACCTACTGGCATAAACGCCGGGGTATCTACTTCATAACCTGATGGAAAAATCATTTTACCAAGCCGAGCACGATCTTCTGTGGCTAATACATCAAATTTCATAAATCCCCAATAAACATAGCGTCACCATAACTATAAAATCGATACTGTTCTTCAATCGCGACTTGATACGCACGCATCACGGATTGATATCCAGCGAAGGCGGATACTAACATCAACAAAGTCGATTTAGGTAAATGAAAATTAGTAATCAACATATCCACGACTTTAAATTGAAATCCTGGATAAATAAAAATATCCGTGTCTCCTTGATAGGGTTTTAAATCGCCATGCAATGCTGCTGATTCAAGACTACGAACCGTTGTCGTCCCAACCGCAATCACTCGCCCACCCTGCTTTTTTGTTTCGGCAATTTTTTGGCAAACACTGGCATTCACTTCGAGATATTCGGCATGCATTTTATGTTCGTGAATTGAAGCAGTACGTATGGGTTGAAAAGTGCCTGCACCCACATGCAAGGTCACAAAATCCATCGCCACTTTTGAGTTTCGTAATTTTTTTAGTAATACATCATTAAAATGTAATCCAGCTGTGGGCGCGGCAACTGCCCCCGGATTTCTTGCATACACCGTTTGATATCGTTCTTTATCCAACGCTTCATCTTGTCGCTCAATATAAAGCGGTAATGGCATATGGCCAATATTTTCTAATACTTCCCAAATAGAAATATTGTCGATCAACGTACATTCAAACAATGAATCTTGTCGTGCAACTACTTTTGCCAGAATATTTTCACCTAGATGGAATGTCTGACCAACTTGCAATGATTTACTGGCTCGAATATGTGCCGAGAATCTCTGTGGCCCCTGAATGCGTTCTACCAGTACTTCTAATTTTCCACCGGTCGTCTTCACGCCAAACAAACGTGCAGGGATCACGCGCGTATCATTAAATACAAATAAATCGCCCGGACGAACGAGCTCAACGAGTTGATGAAAGATGCGATGTTCAATATTACCTTTGTTTCTATCTAAACAAAGTAAGCGACTCGCCGTGCGTTCTGCACAAGGCACTTGTGCAATCAAGCGCTCTGGCAAATCAAAATTAAAATCTTCTAATGAATATTCCATACTACTTCTGACCTTGTTATACTGCCCCGCTTCAAAGTACGCTTTTCCAATGCCGGGGTGGCGGAACTGGTAGACGCGCCGGATTCAAAATCCGGTGGTGGCAACACTGTGTCGGTTCGATTCCGACCCTCGGTACCAAATAAAATGCTGTCAATTCGAGAAATTTTCGTATAATACACTATCTTATGTCGTAGCTACTGTGTGATATTTCCTGGATCCCGGCTCGCGCGCTGCACGCATGGCTAGTCATCCCGGCCTCATGTTACGCTTTTTGTAACATGAGAGCCGGGATCCAGCG
>JAFEDO010000177.1 GCA_018241565.1 Pseudomonadota bacterium | reverse complement strand
TGCTCAACAAAAAGGATATACCGTCACCGGATCTGACGAACACGTTTATCCTCCGATGAGTACTCAACTGACAGAACAAGGGATAAAACTCATTTCAGGCTTTGACCCTAAACAATTAGATCCCGCACCAAATTGCGTTGTTGTCGGGAATGTGATGAAGCGCGGATTACCAATTATAGAAACTGTTTTAAACAATAAGTTATCTTTTACTTCAGGCCCTCAATGGTTAGGGGAACATATTTTATCTTCTCGCCGAGTATTTGCCGTTGCAGGCACTCACGGAAAAACAACGACGACTTCTATACTCACCTGGATTTTTGAATTTGCACAAAAAAAACCAGGATATTTAATTGGAGGCGTTCCTAATAACTTTGGTTTATCAGCTGCATTAGGTGACTCACCTTATTTTGTGATCGAAGCCGATGAATATGACACCGCATTTTTTGATAAACGTTCTAAGTTCATTCACTATTATCCTGAGTGTGTTATTTTAAATAATTTAGAATATGATCATGCTGATATTTTTAAAGACTTAGAAGCCATTCAAACACAATTTCATCATTTGGTGCGAACCATTCCCAGCAAAGGATTAATTTTATATAACGCCGAAGACACAGCCATTCAAGCCGTTCTAAAAAAAGGATGTTGGACACCCACACAATCTTTCTCCATGCGACAAGGAGATTGGACATCAATGAATGAAAACTCTGATGGCAGTGCATTTGATGTTTGTTTCCAGGGTAAAAACTTAGGGCGTGTGCAATGGTCACTACTTGGTGAACATAATATTCATAATGCCTTAGGCGCTATCGCTGCCGCTCATTATGCAGGCATAGAGGTATCTGTTGCTATCAAAGCATTGGCACAATTTACAGGCATCAAACGTCGACTAGAAGTGCGTGGACAAATTAATGGCGTGACTATTTATGATGACTTTGCGCATCATCCAACGGCCATTGAAACGACTTTAAATGGATTACGCCGCAAAGTCGGCCAAGAATCTATTTTCGCTGTCCTTGAATGCGCATCCAATACGATGAGAGATGGTGTGCATAAAGCTAATCTCGTTCACTCACTGAATCAAGCCAATAGCGTATATTTACTTCGTCCTCAACCAGACTGGGGTATTGAATCTTTATTATCGCAATTCACACAACCTGTTTTTCTTTACGATACCATTGATGACATTGTGTCGAATCTCACAAAACAAGCAAAACCCAATGAACATATATTAATTATGAGTAACAAAAGTTTTGGCGGCATTCATGATAAATTGTTAAAAGCGCTAAAAGAGAAATAAAAAATTGGATCCCGGCTCGCGCGCCGCAAAAGCACGGCGCTTGGCCGGGATGACAATAAAGGACTAGATGAAGAAACAACATACTGTCATCCCTGCCGAGTGTTGAGCTTTTGCAACACGAGAGCAGGGATCCAGTGTCTTTCGCGCAGCTCTTGACGGGAATGACACTACTCAATACAAAGGTAACCATATGACCACAAATACAATCACATTAGCCATCACCGGCGCTTCCGGCATGCCTTATGCGTTACGTTTACTGCAATGCCTTTTAGAAGCAAAGAAAAAAGTTTACCTTGTCGTTTCTCAAGCAGCACAAGTCGTTCTAGCCATGGAAACTGAATTAAAATTACCGGGAAAAATTGACGATTTTGAAAAGTTTTTAAAAGATCGCTACCAAGTGAAGGACGACCAATTACAACTCTTTGGACAAAATCAATGGTCAGCACCCATTGCCAGTGGCACAAATGCCGCTGATGCAATGGTCGTATGCCCTTGCACCAGTGGATGCGCATCAGCTATCGCTCAAGGCAGCAGTAATAATTTATTAGAACGCGCGGCAGATGTCGCCATCAAAGAAAATAAAAAATTGATTTTAGTCACACGCGAAACACCTTTGTCAGTGATTCATTTAGAAAACTTACTCAAACTCGCTCGCATTGGTGTCACTATCCTACCCGCTTCCCCAGGGTTTTATCACAACCCGACTTCCATAGATGATCTTGTCGATTTTGTCGTCGCTAGAATCTTAGATCATTTAGGGATTGGACAAAGCCTCATGCCGAAATGGGGCGGGTGATTCTACCACTTCAGGCATATCACTCAGCGTCATGGTTTGCAAAGTAACAGCTGTTCCTAGCTTTTGTTCGAACACTAATAAAGCTATAAATAAACGAGCTTTTAAGTTAACAATAGGAGGGCCGTATTGAATGAGACTACTTAAAAAATTCTCGTAAGTTGCATCCAAACTTACTTTTTCAGCATGATCTGCCATTTCTAGGGGACTGCTTCCTTGAGTTCCACTCAGTATCTGCTCATATACTTTATTTGGTTTCGCGCTAAATAAATAAGATTTAACTTGCGAAAGTTTACTCTTATTTAAATTGTTTTTAGATGGATAATTTTCGCTGCTTTGAGATGACACAAGAGTACCTTCACTAGCTTCTCCGGTTTGTACGGCAGTAAACTGCAATAATGTATCTCCCTCTTCCTTTTGATCGCTTCGTACTGGGTTTTCCACCGACCATTTTTTTGTTTTTTTTGAAACAGCCTGCAAAAACACTCGCATACAATCTACAGGTTTGAGATGAGATACACCTGCCTCCCATTTTTCCAAAGCGTCTTTTATATCTATCTGTTTTGGAAAATACTCAACTAAAAATCTCAGAGCCTTCAAGTATTCCAATTTATTACATTCAAAAAGATTCTCTAAAACTGTTTTTCCATCTCGTTTAAACGCTAAAATATCAGCTATATTTCTATAGTCATATGTATCTGTCAAAAACTTTAAAACTTCGGTAAAACCACTATCAATATTTCTTTGTTTAGATAAGAGCGACAAGAAAGTTTCAGATCCCAAATCACCAGCACACATTAATTGATCATATAAAACAGCTGTTCGTAGTGGTTCTGTAGAAAGAAATCTCATCATTTCTATCATATCTTCAGTTGTATAATGCTCCACTGCGGTAATTAAAAAAGGATATTTTAATGTATGTGACTCTACCCCTAGTGAACTTCCCTCAGAATATATCCGATCGTTTCTACCCATTACGCGATCGACCACTCCACTCCCACATATGTCACAAAAATATCGCATAATTGCAATTAATTCGGGAAGTGTTTTAGACTTTACAAGGAGACTATAATCAAGTCCTCGGACTGTTACACTCAAATTAACAATGTTTTTAATTTTTGTTTCATCAAGCTTTTTTAGAACCGTCGATGTCGATTGAAAGCTAGAAAAGAACCATAGATTAAAATTACATCGAAATCTCTGATCGTACTTACCAAAAAAAGCAACTTCTCGGCTTCCGTAAAAAGCTTCATAAAATTTATTCTGATTCACTCCTTTAAGATTATTAAAAACGCCGATAACGTCATCCGCACTTTCACTTATTTTTCTTGTACACAAAGAATCCACATAACGACAAACAATTTTATACATTTTATTCTTAACTATTTCTTGATAGCCTTTTCTATTCTTAAATGCTTCAAACAATTGGTTCAATGCAGCTGAACTTAAAAGAAAAGCGAGCTCTGGCAAGTATTTTTCGAACGCAGTCTGAAAAGATTTTTTAAATTTAGTGTTTTGTTCTGAAAAAGATATCAAGCAAAGTAAAGTTTGAGGAAGTTTTTCAAGTTGATAATGAGCAAAAATGGGCAACAAAGAATTTAAATATTTTCCAAGAATTTCCAAAGGAACATTACTGTTTGCTATGGCATCCATAAAATGAGAAACACTGTCTGAATTTCTAAAAAGAGATACAGGATATGCTTCAGGATTTTCCCTTACTTCTCTTGGAAGTTTTTCTACATCTTCCCAGTATTTTTCATCGAGCTTGGGGTTCTGTGAAACAGATTCAACTTTTTGGACAAGTTTCGTCTGGACTTCTTGATTATCATCAATGCAGGTTATCGTATTGGCTTTTTTCTCAAATCGATATATCGCTTGATCAGATGGTGCCGTGAGAAGAGTCACTTGAAACTCTTGCGTTTTACGGGGAAACCCTAAGAAATTTGACACAGTAGTCAAAGCACCAGATTTAAAAGAATCTATTTTATCGGCCCAAAATTTAGATTCAAAAAAAGTGATTTCATTAGTCCAAAATTTATTTCCTAAAAAAACTATTTGAGTCATTTGCCATTTTTCTACTGTTACTATGTTTTTTAACACTTGCTCGATACGAATCTGTATCATCAGTTCTATATCTTTAAATGTCAGTTTTAGAGCTTCTGTCAAATCTTCTGTTTCTGTAGAGTTTTTTTTGTCATAAACAATCTCACCAATCTTTGGCAAAGCTATTCTAGCAACAACAGCACGACCTTCTTCAGTCAAAACGATCATCCCTAGTGAACTCCCTATTTCTAGGAATTCAACCGTAGTATCGTCTCGCTTAATGGTGCATTGATTACCGTCTTGCATTCGGACCAACATAACTTCTCCTCTCCAAAACAATGGTTTGACTCATTTTACGGTCAATTATAATCACTAAATATTAAGCATACATTAAGAATGGCATTTTAATTAGCTTACTATTTCAATAGAAAGCCTCTAGGGACTACCCCACCCACTGATAAAACTCCGTTGTGA
>JAFEDO010000176.1 GCA_018241565.1 Pseudomonadota bacterium | reverse complement strand
GTAGTTTTTGAAGAAGGAAAGCAGTTGATAGAAAATCCTGCTAAGCAAAATGCAGCAGAGAGGGCTGCAAGCACAGCAAGGATAGAAGCTGCAGTGGCAGAAGCATCAGCGAGAACAACAGAAGTTCTTGAGGTAGGGATTGTCGAAATGTTGGAAAAAAGCTTTATCACTTATCCGTTTAAAATGACTCCGTGGATGATGCATCGCGCCGAAATAATGGCGAAAAGAGTCGAGGGACGCAAGAGCTTTTGGGATGCTTGGGTTGTTAAGATCTCAAATCAGAGCGAAGAGATATCGTCACAAGTAAAAACAAGAACAGAAACAAAAGACGTTATCAGTGAAGATTTAATCAGCCTATCTTTACGAGATTTGTCTGGTTTGTTAGAAAATAAGAAGTTAGGTGATGAAATTCTTGCGATAATCGAAAGATGTGATCGAGAGATAGATGAAATAAGAAAAAATATTAAGAACATCATACGGCGCAAGGAAGATGTTAAAAATACGAAACCAGATCAGCTAGAGGAAGCAGAAGCTCGGGTAAGGAAAAAACAGTACCAAGCAGAAGAACTACAAGCTCGAGCGTGGAAAGAGCAATACCGAATAGAGGAAGCACAAGCTCGAGTAAAGAAGGAGCAGTATCAATCAGAAGAGACGCAAGCTTCGCTAAAGAAAAAGCAATGCCAAACAGAGGAATCGCAAGCTCGAGCGAGGAAAGAGCAATGTCGAGTAGAAGGAGCACAAGAACGAAAAGCGAGATTGGCGTTGGAAGCAGAATCAGCAGCAAGCGATTCAAAGCTAGCTGCAGCAGCTCAATCATCTCAAAGAGAAGCAGCAGTAAATAATAAAATGTTCGATACTATTGGCAATGGCATATATGACAAAATGGGTTTTCTGGGAAATAATGGAGAGTTGCCCGTTTCGTTAGAAAAACCAGTAATGACTCAATGCGATAGTGACTATTCACTAAAATCAAGGGTTTGACGCAGATCCAATGGGTTAATTTATAATACACTATCAGTGAATAGTGCTTTGTAAATGCGCAGAAAAACATTGAATAAGTACTTTCTCGCTCGAATCCCAATCTCTCATTGAAATCTTGTTTATAAACCCTATATCTTCCCCGTTAAGTTATTTTTTTAAGGAGTATAAAGATCCATGAGCACAGAAACCTACAAGGAAACTTTAAGTTTTCAAACTGAAGTTAAGCAATTGCTTCATTTAGTTATCCATTCTCTTTATAGCAATAAAGAAATTTTCTTACGAGAACTTGTGTCTAATTCTTCAGATGCGTTAGACAAGTTACGTTACCTCGCATTATCTAATGGCAAGTTATACGAAAATGATTCCGATCTTAAAATCCAAGTCAGCTTTGATAAAATGAAAAGAATCATTATTGTCACAGATAATGGGATTGGTATGACTCGTGAAGAAGTGATAGAAAATATTGGGACGATTGCAAAATCTGGTACCAAAGAATTTTTGAGCCAATTAACAGGAAATGACTCTAAAGACGCTCGTTTAATTGGTCAATTTGGCGTGGGTTTTTATTCAGCATTTATCATCGCAGATGAAGTGACCGTTAATACTCGTCGAGCAGGATTACCCGAAGATCAAGGTGTTTGTTGGCAATCTAAAGGAGACGGTTCTTATACCATCGAAACTATTAATAGAGCTCAACGCGGCACAGAAATTATTTTACATTTGAAAAAAGACGACGATGAATTTTTAGATGATTGGCGCTTACGTAACATCATTACTAAATATTCAGATCATATTGGTTGGCCCATTGTGATGGAAAAACCCGTTGAAGCATCAAAAAGTGAAGAAGGTAAAGATGAAGTCACCGTAGAAGCGACTGAAGAAGAAACGGTTAACAAAGCAACGGCGCTTTGGACTTTATCTAAAAAAGAAATCACCGATGAACAATATGCAGAGTTTTACAAACATATTTCGCATGATTTTGAAACGCCACTCGCGTGGAGTCATACAAAAGTAGAAGGAAAATTAGAGTACACAACTCTGTTATATATTCCTTCTCATGCACCATTTGACATGTGGAACCGTGAACACCGTTGGGGATTACGTTTATACGTTAAACGTGTATTTATCATGGATGATGCTGAAAAGTTTTTACCGTCTTATTTAAGATTTATTAAGGGTATTGTTGATTCCAATGATTTGCCTCTCAATGTTTCTCGAGAAATTTTGCAAGATAATAAAATCATCGAAAAAATCCGTTCAGCATCGATTAAAAAGATCTTAGGGTTGCTCGAAGAAATGGCTGCTAACGAAAAAGAAAAATATACGAAGTTCTGGAAGCAGTTTGGTAATGTATTGAAAGAAGGTCCAATTGAAGATCATGAAAACAAAGAGAAAATAGCTAAGTTACTTAGGTTTTCTAGTACTCATACGGATAGTGAAGAACAAAATGTTTCTTTAGATGACTATATCTCTCGCATGAAAGAAGGGCAGGATAAAATTTATTATGTGACGGGTGATAACTTCAGCGCAGCAAAACACAGTCCACACCTTGAAATCTTTAGAGAAAAAGAGATTGAAGTATTAATCCTGTCTGATCGAGTCGATGAATGGTTAGTGAGCCATTTATTTGATTATCAAGGCAAGAAACTACATTCTGTTGCGAAAGGAAAATTAGATTTAGGTGAATTGGAACCTGAAGCTAGTAAAGAAGAAAAAGAAGAACAAGAAAAAGTTTTTGCGAGTTTAACGGAACGTGTTAAATCTGCATTAGGTGATCAAGTAGAGAAAGTGCAGATTTCAAATCGGTTAACGGATTCTCCTGCGTGTATTGTTGTGAGTGATTACGATATGGGTATTCAAATGCAACGTATTCTGCAGGCGGCAGGACAAGCAGTGCCCGCTAACAAGCCCATATTGGAATTGAATCCTAAACATCCTATCGTGATGGGACTGGACAAAGAGCCTGATGAAGATTTGTTTAAAGAATGGTCTTCATTATTGCTGGATCAGGCCATACTAGCTGATGGAGGTGAATTGGAAGATCCCACACAGTTTGTTAAGCACATGAATAAAATGTTCTTAAAAGTCCTAGAAGCCTGATTGTGCTCATAAATGTTAGAAATGTGATATTGCGCTTTATTTACATGAATCCAATGCGATGGATGCGTGGACTATGCATGATTTCGATGTGAAATGCCTATCGCCGGTAAAGCACTACGCACCTCGTCAAATTTTGCCAGCAAAACAATCAGCAAATTATGTAATACATAAAATTACGCAGAAAAATATTTTTACCTGATTAATTTAGATTCATATGGATGGTATCGATAAGCGAGATTACCGCTAGTACTAAAAAAATGGATTTAAAATAAATCATGTTTTTGCTGTAATAGACGGATTGGAAGCGATTTGATTTTTTATTAGGTATGAATCGAATCGTAGTTCGTTACGATATGAAGTGGATGTTTTACAGACAGGGATTTTGTTTTCAAGGGACCTTTCATGGAAGAGAAAAAATTATTGGCTAGGTAAAATTTGAAAAATATTAGAGCATATTCTGAAAAGCGAATTAATTGAGAAATTTTCAGAAAAAAGGATTTGAATTATAGGGAAAGCGATGTTACGGTGGCGATATATCGGATTTTATATAACTCTCAGTTTGAACCATCTCCAGCTGTAGGGATAGTTTGTAAAGCGCGAGTTTTTTGATTTTAGAGGATATTGAAGAATACTAAGGAAATCCTGGATCACGAAAATTAGCTATATTATTCAAAATTAACGCAATGATTTTGCGATGCTCCTAAATTTTAGCTTCGATTGGATAAGTGTAGTCCAGATATTAACTTGGATTTAGTTAAGTGTTAAGAATATTTCATGTATCTTACGTTAAGGGGAAACGATTATGCCACATAATGTTCTAGATTTAGAAATTCTTAATAAGATCCGTAAGTTTAAACCATTAGTTCATAATGTGACAAACTTAGTTAGTATGGAAACCATAGCTAATATGCTCTTAGCATTAGGAGCTGCACCACTAATGTCGCATGCTCCTCAAGAATCTTCTGATATTGGAAGAATTTCAAATTCATTAGTACTGAATATCGGGACACTAGATGAAAATTGGGTACAGGCTTTTGAAGTAGCGCAAAAAAATGCGCAAGATAATGGTACCCCAATCATATTGGATCCTGTTGGTGCTGGGGCCTCGGCGTATCGTACTGAAACAGCAAAAGCAATTCTAAGCCGAGGGGTCTCTATTGTTAGAGGTAATGCTTCGGAAATTAAAGCATTGCTCGACGCCACGGTAGTTACTAAGGGAGTTGAGTCTACAGAGGAAAGCACTTCTGTGGAAGAAATTGCAAGAAAACTTTCACAAAAATATTCTAGTGTCGTAATTGTTAGCGGTCGTGTGGACATTATTGTAAAAGGAGACCAAACATTTTATTTAGAAAAGCCAGCACATACGTACTTGCCAAGAGTTACGGGTATGGGTTGCGGAGTGACAGCACTGGTTGGCGCATTTGCTGCTGTGGAGAAAGACCATTTTAAAGCTGCTTGTAATGCAATGATGGTATTTGCATTTGCTAGCCAAAGGGCAATGACTCGTGCTAAAGGCCCAGGTACTTTTCATCAAAAATTATTGGATGGTCTATCTTCATCGCTAAGTGATTCACCAAATTTGATCTTGTTCAACGGGCAAGGTAATCGTGCAGTAATCAAAGAAGCAATGGGAATACCAAAGCTATTATCTAGTTATGGGAGTTTCGACTCTGGATCCAATCGCAGATTTAGTAAGTCTAAAGCAAGTTATGCCGTACAGTTGGTTGCCAATTTAGATACTGTTCAAAATGATGGTGATAGGCTGGTGGAACTTGTTAAGAAAGTTGTTACTGGTACTCAACATGGTGTCACTTGTGTATTATTGCGCGCTAAAACGGCTGATTCGAATACGATAATAAGTACTGCTACAAAACTGAAAAAGTTACTAGAACCCTATAATGATATAAGCTTTATGATTAATGATCATGTTCAGATAGCAAAATTACTTGATTTAGATGGAGCGCATGTTGGACAGAAAGATATGCCAGTATCTGATGCGCGTAGATTGCTAGGCTCTAATAAAATAATTGGGCTTTCTATTACAAATTCAGATAATGCGCGCTCTGCTGATCCTGATGCAGATTATTATGCAGTAGGTCCCATTTTTCCAACTAAATCGAAACTTGATGCCGATCCACCAATTGGTTGCGAAGGGCTAAGAGAAATACAGGGAATAATTCGTCATAAACCAATAATCGTAATTGGTGGAATTAATTTTGAAACTATGGATCAGGTTATGGAATGTAGGCCGTCGGGAGTGTCGGTGATATCAGCTATCATGGCTGCAGCAGATCCTGCAAAAGCAGCAGAAAAACTAAGAAACTACGTGGATAATTCTGATCGACTGGCGATTACTTCACTACTTCAACCGTAGTTAATGAGTTAATTACAGATCATCACACAGATTAAAGGAGTATGAATTATGACAAAATTTGTTATTGTCGCTAATGGAGAGTTCATCCCTTCAGGGCTTATAAAAAAAATAATAGAAAGCAAGACGGTTGTTGCTCTAGATGGAGCTAGTAAAAAATTAGTTGAAAGAAACATTATTCCGCACGTAATTTTAGGAGACTTTGATTCTGTTGAGCAGTTTGGTGTGAAAGAGTGGTTTGGTATAGATAGTGATAAAACAGATAAAGTTTATGATGGAAAATACAATGTTAAGATTGTTTCAAGAGCAGACCAGGATTTTACTGATTTACAAAAAGCGATTCAATATTGTGACGAACAAGGCGCTGTGTCCATAGAAGTGATATGTGCGTTAGGGGGCAGAATGGATCATGCCTTAATGAATGAACGCGTGTTAAGCTGGGGCTATAAACCAAGTAGACCACTAAAGCTTCACACTGAAAGTCAAACATTATATTGTGCAGACAATACTCGAGTTGAATTACTCGGTGAAAAAGGCGATTATTGTGGAATTTTTTCTTGCCCAAATGTTGAAGATGGTCCGCAAGGAAAACAATATCAAATAAAATCCCATTTTAAAGCTACAGGATTAGAATGGGGAGATGGGTATGATTTATTTTATGCGCAAGTTGATAGCGCATGTAACAGACTGACAAGTGAAGTTGCAGAGGTAGATGTAACAGGAAGAGTTTTAATCGTTGCTCCGGGAGAATACCCTCTTCAAAGAAATTATAGAGATAATCAAGAAAAAAAATTACTTGAAGAAAGATACAAGGATTCTCAATATGAGGCCTTCGAAGTGAGTGTACAAGAATTAAAAAATTTTTATACCAACAGAAGTGCTTTCAAGGAATATTTTAAAATAGCTGAGAATTCAGGTGAAAAGAAAGAAACTGTAAAACTAGTATCCTGTGACAAGTCAAAAATTATTGCGGGTAGTTATGATGGGCCCAAAGTTTTAGTCAGTATAAAGAATAAGAAGTGTTTACTTTTTAAAGAAATATCTGCTGATTTACTAGATAAAGATGATAAAAAAGCAGAAAATCTGGCGAAAAACTATTATGGCAGTAGATTTTTGTAAAAAAATGAAAGTGTTTTTAGGCTACTAAATTTTGTTTAATAGCAATGGAGGATGGTAATTATGGCTAAGGAGTTAATAGATAGCGAATCTTCGACAATTGAGCAAATAGTTGAATCTATTAAAATTAGTTTGCCTCGAGTTGTGATTACTTTTGGTTCTGGACACCCCTTCGACCTTGTAAAAACAAGAATGCAAGCAAATCCCTATATACATTCTGGTGTTTTACTCTCGAAAGAAATATATCGAGAAACTGGGATCAGAGGATTTTATACGGCTGGATTGCCTAATTTTACCAGAGCCATTTTAAAAGAAAGTTATAGATCTCCACTCAGAGGCATGCTGTCTGCAAAATATGGGAATATTTTTCCCGAAATGACCAAGGAAAAAAAAGCTCTCATGACAGGGTTCTCAATGGCTTTAGCTGATACAATGATTATGTGTCCTCTTGAAAGGCTAAAAGTCTGGCTAATGACAAAACATGAAGAAAATAAATCTATCTATAGTTTTTTTTCGAATAGATCGACTGAAAATATTCCGTTGTATCAAGATTTATTTAAGGGTGCTTCTGTATCCTTAGCAAGAAGTACGGTTTCATGGGTGACTTACCTCGTGCCGGAAGCATTCATACGCAATGCAGTTATAAAATATAGTCCTCGAGTAATAGATAAAACTGGTACTAGTGTTCCACTTGCTGAAAACATTTTAATAGGAGCTCTTGGAGGAATTGTTAATGGAATATGCACACTTCCTTTGGATACTATAAAAACAAATATACAGAAAGAAGGCTTTCATGAGAAAGCATCACTGAAAACAATGTGGGAAATAGGTGCTAATTTGGTTGATCGACATGGTTTTACTAGAGGGCTTTACCCGGCATTTCTGACACGCTTGGTGCATTATAGTATGGTTGGAATAATAACTTCTAACCTTATGCAGCGTGTAGATGCCATTTGGCAACCAAAGCAAAAAATGTAAAACGGACCATGGGTAGGTTGTCCTTATCGCATAGGTCTGGGAGAACCATTGCGAGTTGTTTTGCACGGAATAATGGTTATTTCGTGGAGGGGTGTTTGCTTTCCCCAAATTTTTTACTAAACGTTTTTTAACAACTCAAAGATAATTGAAATCTGTGAATCATTACTGTTTTTAAAATTAATACTTCACTAAAATCTAAATATTTATGAAAAACTTAATTCAAGCCGATCTTGAAAATTTAAATCAAAAAACTAATCATTGGATTAAACCTACATTAAAAATGGTATTCTCCCCGATATTCGCATCTTTTTTTAATCGTCTACTGTTATATCCGATAGAAACAGTGATTACACTTCAACAAAAAGATAATGTCCCTGCAAAAATTACGATTCAAAATTTGTATAAATCCTTGGGTTTTTTTGGATTTTATAAAGGGATAACTTATCCTCTCATAATGGGTATTCCAAGTAAAATTGCAACTTATGGTGTCTACTATGCTTTTCAGGATAAATTGTTACAACAAAATAGATTCAGCATTGTTACAATGAATCTAATCAGTGGAACTGTGTTAGGATGCATTGATGCAATATTGATCTGCCCTGTAGAATATTTACGAATTCGCACGATTGCAGGACTACAAACGCAATACAAACTAGCTAATTTATATCGAGGATTTATTCCTGGCCTTATAAACGGTATTTTGGGAGGGACAATTATTTTAGCTGGCTCAGACTATATCAAGTCAAATTTACCAAAAAAAATGCAAGACCATCATTTTTCATCTTTTATTGCGGGATCTTTTAGTGGTGCAACTTATCTTTTTTTATCGACACCCATAGAAGTACTAAAAACAAAGATAATAACTTCTGATTTAAAAAGATCACTATGGTTTTATATTAATAGTACTGTAAATGAGAAAGCATTATTTAGCGGTCTATTACTTAGATACTTAAGAGGTGGATTAAGTGTGGGATTAACTATTTCTCTTATAAAAATTACCAACCAGGCAATAGATAATGTAATTCCGAATATTCCAGAAAAAAATATTACTGAAAATTCTAGTGAACCCTTTGTTTTTTCTAGGAAAAAATAGCTACATGATAATTTATTTAGTATTCTAAATTCTTTTGCCTTATTTAAATACTATCAGCAGATGGTATCTGCTTGGAGTAAAAATCAAGGAGTTGTTAAGTATGTTTTCTCGTAAAGTACATTACTTTAAGAAAATGGATGGCTATCTGTTTTTTTCTAGAAGTTATACTAGTACACTTCATAAAAAATACAGTGCTATTCCAGTATGCTCAACAGAACAACTTAGAAAAATATGGGACTCAAAAATAACATCCTTTTTTAGTGCACATGGTTTTTTCTTGTTACAACTTGAAAACTCAGAACCACAAGTCTTATTACAAATAGCGGCTATTTTGGGTCAAATACAAAATAACCCTAATACTGATAACCAAGGAATAACAAATGTAGTAGGATTTGATACAGGACAAAAAAACACTGTAGTATCAAGTGATAGCTTTTCTCTACATACTGATGGAGCATATTTACATGGACTAGCAGAAATAAACGGTGAACCAGTTAGGGTTACACCTCCAAAATTTGTTCTACTGCAGTGTGTAAAGCCTAGCGATGAGGGTGGCGAAAGTATTCTAGTAGATGGTAAAAAAGCGTTAGTTTCCGTATTAAATCAAAGTCCTGCGCTACTACCTAGCTTGTTTAAACCATGTGTAAGTATGGTGCATAATGATTTATTAATTAGCGATGTTTCTATATTCAGTAGGAACCGAGAAGGAACTTACGCCATAAGATACAGTTATGATGAAGAGATGATATTACCAAAATATTCTCTTCCCAATATAAGCAAATTTAACAGTGGATTAAAACCTACGTTCTACCAAAGTTTGACAAGCAATCAAATTTTAGTATTAGACAATAAAAGAATGTTACATGGAAGAAGCGCATTTAAAGGTGATCGAACTTTAAGAAGAGTCTGGATATATGATGATACACAGAATACTGAATTAGTAAGGGTACAAACTGATGTCAAACCATATTACTCACACAAAAACTACAGTAATCCACTTGACCTATTCAAAAGATATCTACCAAGCTCACATATTGCACAATCATTGCCACTGTCTGTGGGTATAAATTTGCCGACGGAAACCGATCAAAGCATACAGTTATGTTTACGCGTGAGAAATCAAAAATGATTTAGTTCAAAGTAGAACAAGTAAAAAATTTCCTGAATAAAGAACTAGCTTATTGATTTTCTAATGTGGGTAGTATACCGTGCACGTACGATGTTGGTCTGAGGGGATGATTGTACGAGCTGTCTCCTATTTGATTAATATGAGGATCCGAATTCATGGTATGTCTTTCTGTGCTTACATTGTTTGGTATGGTGGTTTATGAGTAAATCAAGCAAGTTAGTGCGCGCAAAATCTGGTAATCTACGATCCCCTCTTGATCGCACAGAAATCAAGTGGAATCGTCTGCAAACCGAAGCGGCCAGGCTGCCTTTAAGGTTTGAACCCTTATTCCATTTATCGCCCATGGGTATATTACTACTACTTGCGGTCTTTTATTCCCCTGCCGTTTTGGCACAACAAGCGCAGAGAACAAGAGAACCGGAGCAACTCCAGCAGCAGCCATTATGCGATCACAGCAACGGCTGCCAAATTAACAATAAAACAATTAATGCATCTGCTATTACAACCTGCAACACAACGGTGACAATCACACCAGAGCAATCAGTAAAAAATATATATACCGCAGGCATATTCTCTATCTGGCAAAACGATCTAGATACTGCTCTGAATGTTGCTTCAAGCACTACACTGCAAAATCCTAAAAACAAAGAAAATTCTCAGAAAAAAACATCTGAGTTTACATACTCTGCGTACAACTACCTCACATCGGAAGAACTTTCAAAAAAAATAAGATTTGCTTCTGTTTCAAATGCCAATACTTTGCGATCAGATACAGGGGAACATATCAAAGGGGTTCCTAACGTAAGAAATACCCCGCTTAGAAAAAATGATTATCAAGATAGTGATGGTGAAACAATTACAACGAGTGAATTGCGAGAAACATTAATTGATTTTATTGTAGAATTTAGAGAAATTGACCGAGAAGCTTCGAAGTTGCTCGATCGGCTGTTACAGCAGTACAACTGGATCATCGAGATTGATGATAATAAAGAACCACAGGCGACTCTACCAGAAAAAATAATGACGATAAGTTCTAAAGTTATTAATGATTCGAATGAATTGGCGATAGTGCTAAGAAAAATGGCGTTTCGATTTATTTATTTCTATATAAATAAATGTCCAGAAGGAAATACATATGAGCAATGCACAAGTTCTTATTATCATCACGATCTCAATACGGGATTAAAGAAAAGAGGTATGCTAAACACTGCGCTTCATAAAGATGCTGCTCGATTTGAGGAATTGTTGAAAATGCCAAACTCCTCTGAGCTTAGGATCGCTAGAGAAGCATTTAAAGATTATCAGAAGTGTAAATTTTCTTTCAATGAGTCAAAAGATTCTCTATCACGTTTCGCAGCAGCTAGCAGAGCGAAACCAATGCCTCATTCATTAACATTGAATGAACAAAAAATAAATATTTGGATATTTGGATTTTTGCCACATCCTTATGACGCCACTCGAGTTATATATGGCTATTGGGTAAGTCCTTCTTCAGATCCGCTTAAAGCATTTATCAATGATATTCGGTATGGTTTATTGTTAGCAGACGTAATGTCGCCATCACAACCAGGCGAACTTAATCTAGGGTTATCTACGTTTGAAGAAATGTATTTAGCTAGACTTTCGAATACTGCTCGCCTTGAGTTACCTCACTGGCATAAATATCATGAGCAAAATGGCGTGTTTGATGCTAACAAGGTTTTCACTACTGGTGACTTAGATAATGTACGCTATCTACACGAAAATGGAGTAAATGAAGCATATCGAGTAAAATAACAAATGCAAGGCACGCACTCAATCGCGGCAAATCGCACCATAAATAGTCCGCGGTTAAAAGGCCTGTTTTTAAAAAATAGCAGTAGCCATATTCAAAGCAGGCAGATCCCAATGTCTAAAAATAAAAGCCCATGAAAACCTCAACCAGCGGAGGATAAGTTTAAAGTTATAGCCAGCAGCAACCATGAGCGCATTCATTTTGTCACACAACTGACCTTTCAAATAATTTCTCCCGAGTCGAGCATCATTTTTTAAATGTCCAATAAGGGCTTCTATAATAAGTCCTTCAAAAATGCCTAACTGAATGTTAACGTTAGGCGTACAACTGCAAAAATAGAGGAATAGCTTCCCGCTCTTTTATTAGTCCCGATAAATTTTAAGATAGGAAGTATCTTCTCGATAATATGGTGAAATTTGCTATATTGTAAAAAATACAATATACTGTTATTCATGAACTGGAAAGTCTATTTTTCAAAAAACGCGGCCAAACAGGGAGCAAAGCTTAATAGAAAAGTTATTTCTGTTTTAGATTTGCTTATTGAAGATTTAAAAGAAAATGGTCCAATTCCAGGAAAACAGTGGCCTAATTATGGGAAATTAAAAGGACAAAAGACAGACATTAGACACTGTCATCTAATAAAGGGTAAACCTACCTATGTATGCTGCTGGGAGGTTATTGATAAACAACAAAAGATTATCGAGGTGAATTATGTCGGCAGTCATGAAAAAGCACCATACTAAATTGCCTAGTAGACATCAGACAGTTTTACATCTTGTATATAAAGGGCATACCTACAATATTCCAAAATCGGTAGCAGAAAAATATCAAGATAAATCAAAAATGGTAGGTAGGGTACTACCAGAAGATGTGTTTGATCATATAGAAAAAAAATTCACAAAAGCGGGAGTTTTACTCAGAGGTACTCGGCATCGAGAAGGCCTTACACAGGTAGAAATGGCTAGGAAAATCAAAGTAACTCAAGCAGATCTATCTAAAATGGAAAGTGGTAAACGTCCTATAGGTAAACTAATTGCTAAACGTATTGAAAAGATATTCCATGTAAATTACCGCTATTTTTTATAGAGATCTAATGATGGATCTTATTTTATTAGTTCCGATAACTTTAGAATAAGAAATTTGTTGAGTTCATTACTTATTATCTATTTAGGATCTCTATGAATGCGTAGAAAATCAAAATAAATGCTATACTGTACCTGGAATGGCTTTTTAAAAAACGTGAGAAATTGATTTATGTTAGAAATTATTGCTCGATTTACTTATTCCCCTTTATCATCTACGGATTCTTTTGGAAAAGAAAAAGTGATTAGGGGACTTCGAGAGCAAATCGATAGTCAACTTAAGTCTATTGTTGAAGAAGTTGTTGGGTTACCAGAAGAGCTAGAGAAATTTAGTGATAAACTTCCACCAGAAGTAATAACCCAACTTATAGAAAGTAGTCGTCACTTTTTCCAACAAGTAATTAATCTTCCTGCCATGGAAGAAAGAAATGCTTTAGAACAGCAAGTGCGTTTGATTGCGTTAATTCTAGGTAATCGAATTCATCAATTTCCTGCAGTATTTCATGACGCAGTTGATGATCTTTTGCAGGAAATTAGTCAAGCAGTTGGAAAAGTACCCGCACTAAATGAACAGGTTCCTCTGCCTGAGCAAGATTTTTTACCTATTAAATATCAAGAATCTTCTAAGAATTGGCAAACTGTGATTTATCGTGATCCAGGGAGAGATAAAAAAGATAGTGTTAGTTTTTTTAGTAAACAAGATCACTTAGGTCAGATCTCTTCTGTAAGAAGACAGTTGTTAGTTGAAACCATGAATTCACGAAATCCAGAAGAAGCTTTTAGTTTTGCTGAGTCAGATTATTACGCGATGGGAGATTTACAAGTCGATCATTTGCAACCTTCTGAAGAAATCATTGAGCGACAATTAGAGTTAATCATGGCTATGAATATAGATCCTTTGTTCTGTGAAGCTATGATGAAACATCCAGAAGCCGGGAAATACTTTAAAAAGACACATTCACATGGTAGAGACGAAATCGTAGGAACAAAATATTTTTTCCAGGTTTACCATAATTGTATTGATAACCTGTGGTTGATTAGCACGGCAGCGAATACGGGTTTAGGCAAACTTAATCAAAACCCTGTTGATTGGCTAGGAACTCATCCAAGATATGGAGCAAGATTTTTCGATGATTTAGGTGGGACCCAAGCGATAAATCGTGATTCGATATTATATGCTGTTGAAAAACCTGGCCAAAAAACAATTTTAGCAAAAATAGCGAAAGAATGGTTTTTGAATACTTATAAAGAGGAATTAGCTGCGGCAGGCTATTTGCGAGAAATGACAAGTACTGCTAAAAGAAAATTAGGTGAAGTTATACAAGAACCGAAAACATCTATTTCTAAACGTAAAAAAATTAAATTTATGATAAGAGCAGCAATGGCTGAAAGGTTATTACAAATTTCTTCGCCAACTGGTTCTTCAAGTCCCTCATCATCTTTTGCAGAAATTAATCCAGAAAATATGAATCTTATAGGACAACTAGTCGATAAAGAATTTGCTAATCCAACTTCTTTGCTGTCTTTAGCAAAAGATACTGATAGTGAACTATCGAAAGCTTATAGCAATTTTAGAAAGAGGTAAATTTTATGAAAAGATCTCGAGAGCTAGGCCAAAGAGATATCTTGAAACAGACTGGTATATTTTCAAATAAAAAAATATTAAAAGAAGAGAAGATGTTTCTAATAGTCATGCGTGAAAAGTGCTTCCCACGAGTTCGTCAAGAAACGATGGATGAGTTAGGAAATAAATTTACCGAACAAGCAGCAGAAGACAATTATCAATTATTTATACAAGCTTGCTATAGAAAGGGGATCATGAAAAAAATGCTGGATGAATATTTAGAGAAAAAAATTGCATACGAGCGAGAAAAATACGCCGGGCCTCAAAGATAGTTCCGATAATTAAAGTTATCGGAACTAATAAATGGTTTGCGAGAAGTCTATTCACCTATACTTACGCACTTGCATACCTAACATTAACATATGGGGTATTATGTCTTTTATTTTCGATATGTGGTTTTATAACTAT
>JAFEDO010000175.1 GCA_018241565.1 Pseudomonadota bacterium | reverse complement strand
GAAAGCTTGCTAAAAATCTTTCTTATGACTTATCCGAAGATTTAATACGTGTTAATAGTATTTCACCCGGCTATATAGAAACGCCTATTTTTGACGCTCGTATGCAGCAAGATCCTACTTATTTAAAACAAAAGGAAGTTAATATCCCATTGAAAAGAATTGGCTTACCTAAAGATATTGGAAATGCCGCTATATTTCTTGCGAGCGATGAAGCATCCTATATTTCAGGAACAGATTTATTGGTGGATGGGGGCTATGCAGCTTCTTTTCCAACAGAACTTTAAAAACAATAAGGAAAAATAATCATGAAACTATATTATACGCCAGGCGCTTGTTCACTCGTTATTCGGATCTTATTACATGAAATGACTGCTAATGCAGATTTTGAAGCAGTTGATTTAGCCACTAAAAAAACAGAAACAGGAAAAGATTTTTTTGCGATCAATCAGAAAGGGGCAGTACCTACTTTAGTCTTAGATAATGAAGAAGTCTTAACTGAAAATGCCATGATTCAACAATACTTGGCTGACCATTACAAAGCGACAAATCTATTGCCACCCATTGGAGATCTCAAACGCTATCGTGTATTAGAGTGGCTTAACTATATTGCAACTGAATTACATAAGGGTCTTTCCCCATTTTTTAATCCTCATATACCAAAAGATATTAAAGAGAATGTTTTTGCTGCAGCTTTAAAGAATAAATTAACGTATCTCAGCCAACGACTGGGAAAACAAAATTATCTGATGGGCGATGAATTCACATTACCTGATGCTTATGCTTTTTATGCCTTAAATAGTATGCCTGTTGCAGGGATTCATATTAAAAATTGGCCCAATTTAGTGGCGTATTTTGACCGTATTAAACAAAGAAAATCTGTGCAACAAGCCATGCAAGAAGAGAAATTACTATCTTAAATGGATTTATCTAAACGGCGCATGAATACTTTTCCGAACACCTACGTTTTCTAAAAATCTAGGATCGTGAGAAATAACAATTAATGCGCCTTGATAATTTTTCAAAGTGGATTCAATACTTTCAATGCTATCAAAATCCAAGTGATTAGTAGGTTCATCTAGAATGAGTAATTGTGGTGGTGTATCTGACATGAGAACACAGGCCAACAATGCCCGTAGCTTTTCACCACCACTTAAATCTTTAACAATTTTTAAAGCTGCAGTGTTTCTAAATAGAAACTGGGCTAAATAGTGATGCGCCTGCTTTTCATTACAATCAGGATTTAGTTTTAAAAAATTCTCTAAGATAGATAACCCTGGTTCTAATATACTGGCCTCTTGATCTAAATATTTAATGTGTTGGACACCTCTATAAACCTCTCCACTGAATGAGCTTAACTCACCTTGAATGATTTTAACCAGTGATGTTTTCCCACTACCATTATTACCTATAAAAGCAATTCTTTCTGGTCCTTGAATCGTTAAATTAAAATTTTCGATGAGGGGTATTTTTCCATCATAGGAGAAAGTTAAATTTTCTATTTTCAAAACAATTTTACCATTTGGCACAAATGTCTTAGGCATTTCAACATTAATGTGATAACTAAGTTCGATTTTTGATTTGGCTTCTTTTAATTTTTCTTCTGAGCCTTTTAATAAGCTCTCACTTTGAGTGGAGAGTCTACTTTGAGTTTTTTCACTACGTCCTTTTTTAGAACCAGCTCCTAGTTTATCTATACTGCCCGAAAGAAATAATTTTCTTCCTTGAGATTGTCTTTTTTGATGCTTTTCTTGTGTAGTTTGAATAGAAGATTTTGTTTTAGAGAGAGCTTTTTTAGCATCTAATAATTGACGCTCATTAGCAGACAGAACAATAGATTTTTCTTCTAAATAATGTTCATAGTTCCCACCATAGATATTGACTCCTAAGGTAGTCAATTCGATAATTTGCTCCATAAGATTCAGCAGAGTTCTATCATGACTCACAATTAACAAACTACCAGTCCATTTTTCTATAGCAGAGTAGAGCAGTTTCCCAGATTCAATATCTAAGTTATTAGTTGGTTCATCTAAAATAATAATTTCGGGATTATTAAAAAAACATTTCGCCAATAAAAGTCGTGTTTTTTCACCACCACTTAAACTTGACAGAGAACGATCAAAATCAAGATGTGATAATCCAAACATCTTCAATTGAGAATCTACTCTTTCTTCTATATCCCAATCTTCACCTAATAATGCAAAATCGTGTTCATCAACACTGCCATTTTGGATCCTTTGATACGCTTTCAACTTTTGGCCTACACCTAATACTTCAGCAATAGTGCTCTGTAACAAATTGAGATCCAATTGTTGTGAAAAATAAGCGACTTTAGCTATCCGCTGAATAGAACCAGCCTCTGGCAATAACTCACCCATAATAAGCTTTAAAAGAGTAGATTTGCCAACGCCATTTTTACCAACAAGCCCTGTTTTTTCAGACGAAAAACACAAGGATAAGTCGTTAAAAAGCGGCTTATCAGTAGAGATAGCATAGCTCAGGTGATTAATGAGAATCTGAGGATTAAACGACATATTAAAGCTCTCCGGGGTTTAAGTATTGATTTTCAGTGCTCTTTGAGCCCGAAAATCACCGAATAAAAGCTTTAATTACGCATTGGACGAATACCTCATAAATATCAAGAAGGCGTGAAATATAACAAATTTAGGTGTTTTTTGTCAAATTATAAGAAAACAGCATTGTAAACTAAGTTTACAAATGATAATCTTCCTTCTATACTAAAATATAGTATGAAGTAGTTTCTGTGAGGGAAGCACGAAAAGAAAAACCAATAAAGAAAACTGACAGCGAATTAAATCAATTACTTGCTAAAAAAATTCCCGCTGGCGAATATGTTTTCTTGAAACATGCTAGAGAACGATTAATCGATAGAAATATTTCCGATCTAGATGTCCTTGATATCCTGGAAGGTAAAATTGGCTATAAGAAGAACAGGAATAAAATCAAAGATAAATATGTGGATGGTAAACAAGACTGGAATTACTGCTTTGAAGGCTGCAACATCGATGGAATTGAAATTAGAATTATTATTTCATTTGATGGTAACTTAATGCCAATCATTACAGTAATCAGATTAAACTAGAGAGAGTATAGGACTATGAAAAGCAAAGTTGTTAAAAGTTTCACTTACAAAGGCCTTGGATTCCCAGTTGAATTACAGAAAGTAAAGATGTTAATGATTGATGGTGAATGGCACCCTAAAATTGATGTAAGAAAAATAGCAGATGTCGTGATTGAATCTCTAGTGTCACAAAAAGAACGTTTTACAGGGAATCAGGTAAAGTTTATTCGAACTTATTTCTCAATGTCTTTAAGAGAATTTGCAGAAAACGTTGTAAAAGAATCACATACTGCTGTTAATAAATGGGAAAAATCTGGTAATCATGTAACAAATATGGACATCAATATTGAAAAAATGTTGAGACTCTATATTTCTGATGTTATTTATGTAAAAAATAGAAATCAAAAAGTTAAATTTTATGAGAAATACAAAGAATTAAAAAATTTGTCTTCATCAAGTACTGTTGTAAATCACTTGAAAATTATCATTACGCCACTTATGGCTTAGAAAAAAGAGAAAAATAATGAAAAATTTCAAACTCAATGAAGTAGATGCGTTAGAAGTATTCGTATTAATGGATAATATTTCTGATGCATTCACCAGTAGTCACGAAGGAATGCGTTGGAATGAATCGCAATACAGACATGGTGTTCGAAAAAAAGAAACTGTCTGTGGCGCAGATTTATGTCGAGCCTGTAATGGTTTATCACTCTTCATTAAAATTCATCATAATTCCAAAATCTATACTTTATTGTTTGATGCAGGTCCTGACGAAGGCTTAGTCGTTGATAATGCGAAAAGGATGGGCTTAGATTTAACAACGGTAGATGCGATTGTTATATCACACGGCCATTTTGATCATTTTGGTGGAACCCTCAGCGTTTTAGATGCAATCAGCAAAAAAGATTTACCCGTCTACATCCATCCCGAGTTACTTTTCCCAAGAGGATTCAAAACCAAAGATTCGATTATCAAAGATACCAATAACCTCACCATTGCCAAAATTGAAGCGCATGGTGGCAAGGTAATTGAAGATAAAAATCCACTCAAACTGTTTAATGGCACTTTATTAATTAGTGGGGAAGTGCCTCGTCATACGGCTTATGAAACTGGATTCCCCAATGAATGTCGTTTAAATCAAGATAAATGGGAAGCTTCTCCTGAAATCATTGATGAACGAACCATTATGCTGAATCTTAAAAATAAAGGGATTTGTGTTTTTACGGGTTGTGGACACACTGGCGTAGTCAATGCTATAGAACACGCTAAGCAACTATTAAGCTCGAATAAAGTGCATTTTGTTATGGGTGGATTTCATTTAGCAGGACCTACTTTTGTTCCACGTGTTAATCCTACGGTTACTGATCTCAAAAAAATCAATCCTGATTATATAATCACCGGACATTGCACAGGGAGAGTAGCTCAGACAGAATTAACGAATGCCTTTTCTGATCGACATATTCCATATGCCGTGGGTACGGTCTTCAAATTTATTTCGTAGGAGTCAAACGATGCAATTAAAAGATTACACAGAAGCTCAAAGGCGAGCTTGGAATGAAGTAGCGCCCATTCATAAAGAATCTCAATTTGAAAAATTACTATCGAATTTTAAAACTCCAGGTTATAGCTGTTTAGATCCTGTTGAAACAGAATTACTACAAAAAATTGGAATACAAGGTAAGTCAGTCGCCCAGTTAGCTTGTAATAACGGACGTGAATTACTTTCGGTTAAAAATTTAGGCGCTGGTCATTGCGTTGGCTTTGACATCTCCGGTGAATTTATCAATCAAGCAAAAATTTTAGCTGCCGAAGGAAAAATAGACTGTGAATTTCAAGAATTAGATGTATATGACATGCCTGAAATCTATAATCATCAATTCGATCTTGTTTATATTACCATTGGTGCCATTTGTTGGATGCCCGATCTAGGTAAATTATTTGATGTGATTGCACGCATATTAAAGTCTGGCGGTTCCGTCTTAATTTACGATATACATCCATTTTTAGGAATGTTTTCTGAGCTTGATAAAAGTGATCCTGCTATCCCTAAGCTTTCCTATTTCCATACAGAGCCTGTGGTAGACACTGATGGTGGTTTGGATTACTACACGGGGAAAACTTATGAATCTTCAGCACGTTGGTGGTTTCATTATAAATTATCTGATCTTTTTGAAGCCGCTTTAACTCGAAAGATGTCTATAGTTTCATTCCAAGAGTATCCAGATGACATCAGTAATGTCTTTACACATTTAGAACAACAGAAAGCACAGTTACCACTTTGTTACACTTTGGTATTACAAAAGAAATGATTTCACTCAGAAGTACTGTACATTACAGCTACTCCAGTTATTGTTTCATTTTAAGCTGATGTAAAGTCAATGCATTCCCTTCAGAATCAAGCGCTATAGCCATTCTACAAACTGGCGTAGAAAAAATATCAAACTTAAATTGAACGCCTTCGGATTTCAATCTATTCACGAGGTCATCTAAATTATCCACTTCAAATGCAATACTACCTCCTGAATTTGCACTGGGTTTAACTCCTTCAGCCAAAGTAGTAATAGCAAAACAACCTCCGCCCGGTAAATCGTATTCAACCCAAGCGGCATCTGGTGATATTGAGCCAGATTTTAATTGAAGTGTTTTTTCATAAAAACTTCTTGCACGTTCGATGTTTTCTACAGGATACATAGTAAAAGCAACTTTCTTAATCATAATAATTTTCCTTAAGTTTATTTAATAGGAATTACTGCCAAACCAACATATTTATTGACCATTCTTCATACTTGTAAGACCTTCGTCAAGATATTTTTCAACCTGAAATTATTATTAAAGATAAAATATTTTGTTACGCGTCACTAGCCACAGGTGGTTAATGAAAGTAATTTCCGCTAGAAAACAATCAAATTTTTTGGTAATAAGTGCGCATCATATTCAAAATAAAAGAGGTCAGTAATGGAGCAAAGACGTATAGGTAAAAGCGGCCCATTTGTTTCTGCAATGGGGCTAGGATGTATGGGGATGTCGATGGGCTATGGACCCGGGGATGATAAAGAATCCATTAATACAATACATCGAGCAATTGACTTAGGCATCACACTCATTGATACCGCCGACATGTATGGCTGGGGACATAATGAAGAACTCATCGCAAAAGCCATCAAATCTCACCGTAATCAATTAATTTTATCCACCAAGATGGGATTTTCTAGGAGAGGGCAGGGCGATATTTTGGATTATTGTCTTGATGGTTCACCTGCTTATGTGAAAAAAGCGTGCGATGCTAGTTTAAAACGACTCGATACTGAAGTGATTGATTTATATTATTTGCATCGTGTGGATCCAAAAACACCTATTGAAGAATCTATTGGCGCAATGGCAGATTTAGTGAAAGCAGGCAAAATTCGTTATATTGGAATCTCGGAAGTCAAACCTACAACCATTCGAAGAGCCGCAAAAATTCATCCTATCACAGCAGTACAAACTGAATATTCATTATGGGAACGTTATCCAGAAACTGAAATTATTCCTACCTGTCAAGAATTAGAGATCGGGTTTATCGCTTATTCTCCTCTAGGAAGAGGTTTTTTAACGGGAAAAATAACTAATCTCGCAGAATTATCTCCGGAAGATTTTAGACAGGGCTTACCTCGGTTTCAAGATGATAACTTTCTAACTAATCAGAAATTACTTGTTCAATTCAAAAAAATCACCGAGAGAAAGAACTGTACCATGGCTCAATTGGCATTAGCCTGGGTATTAGCACAAGATGAAAATATTATTCCAATTCCAGGAACAAAGAGAACCAAATACCTTGAAGACAATCTAGGCGCATTAAATTTAAAGTTGACTCAAGATGATCTGACTGAGTTAGAAAATTTATTTCCTTTAAATGTTGCTAAAGGTGCGAAATATCCCGATGCATTTGAAGCTGAAGCTTAATGAAAATGTTTAATAGGAATTATTTCCATGAAAAAACTTATTAATAACATTATAGTTTTACTGCTTGGCTTAACCATGAATATTTCTCTTGTTTTAGCTTCAGAGAACAGTCATGAAAACTCAGTATTTCAAGTCGCAACCATCGCTTCATTAGTCCAGGGGGTCTACGATGGAGATTATAAGTACGGTAATCTAATGAAGCATGGTAATTTTGGAGTAGGAACTTTTCTTGATTTAAATGGTGAAATGGTAGCCGTCGATGGTAATTTTTATCAAATTGATTCGAACGGAAAAGTAACAAACGTGCATCCGGAACAAATCGTTCCATTTGCCGTAGTTACTTATTTTAATCCGACGATGCATAAAAACTTAAATAATATAGCTAATTATAATGATTTGAAAAATATCTTATTAAATATGTTTCCTAATAAAAATAAACCTTATGCGATTCGTATTGATGGAACATTTAAAGTTCTCGAATTAAGAAGTCCATTGAAACAAATGAAACCTTATCCACTTTTACCTCAAGCATTAAAAAACCAAGCGCTGTTTCATTTAAAAAATGTCAAGGGCAGTATGGTTGGTTTTTGGTTTCCAAAATATTGGTCTGGCATAGAAGTCCCTGAACTTCATTTACATTTTATTACCATGGATCGCACTGCGGGTGGGCACGTACTAGAAGCTGACTTAATTACCGGACAAGTAAACATACAAGCGCTTGATGAAGTCCAAGTATATCTCCCAAATACAAAATCTTTTGCAGCAGCAAATTTATCCGTAGAAGAATTGAATTCAGTCCTTAAAAAGACGGAAGGTGGAAATTAATAAAATCTTAAATAGGATTAAAATATGAACAACTTACCCAAATGTCCAAAATGCGATTCAGAGTACACTTATAAAGATGGAATAGCTCTAGTATGTCCTGAATGCGCCTACGAATGGAGCAGTGACACAGAAGAAACAGTCACTGATACAACTGCTGTCGTTAAAGACGCCAATGGAAATACACTTCAAGATGGTGACACAGTTACGGTCATCAAAGATTTAAAAGTCAAAGGTTCTTCATCGGTAGTAAAAGTTGGAACTAAAGTCAGAAATATCAGACTGGTTGAAGGAGACCACAACATCGATTGTAAAATTGATGGGATTGGTCCTATGAAATTAAAATCTCAGTTTGTCAAAAAAGTTTAAGAAGCTTCGTTTCTTAAACTATCTATTTGGCACGAATTTGGCAAGACTGATGCGACGCACTAACAACATTCCTGCAAAACCCCAATTCGCAATTAACATAGCAACTGGATAAATCCACACAGTCAAAGAAAAGTTTGACAGCGCAAAGAGCGCCAACATCCATTTTAATCCACCTGTTACATAGGTATTCAGCGTTTCTTCATAAGGTTTCTGTATCGATTTACGCACTGTAGGGGCAAAACCAAGCACATCAATAATTGTAATTAAAATAACTGAACCGAGAGGATCTTTAACAAGAACCCATAAAATAATTGAAAATAACGCTACAAAAAGACTAGCCCAATCAAGTTTTGTTATTTTCTTTTCACCGTAAAACAGCGAGAGAACAAATATTACTGTACACAAAACCGCAGTCATTGCTGTTGTCCAAGTTCCAGCACCGCCACCATCTAGAAATTGTGCGGCAAAAACAATGCCACAAGGAAGTCCCCATACGAACCATGAAAAAGCATGTGGGCGTGTTTTTCCATGGAATATATCTATTATGTAAGTACCATACTGAATAATAGTAACCAGTAAGGCAATGCCAGCAAAAATTAATTTGTAATCAATCATATTGTTTCACACCTTCTATATCTGAACTGGCAGTTATATTATTCATCGATTTTTTGACGATAAATGAAGCTGTTACGTTTTGGATAATACTAATCAAAGCACTGGGTAATGCTGCGAGAGGTCCAAAAAAATTAGTAGCGATGATAACACCTAACGCTGAATCAAAGATCCCGTATTCCAGAAATATAGATTTTTGCTCACGTATTTTGCATCTTAAACATTTGGATATAATAAATCCTATTAAATATCCCAAAACATTTAGAACGATAACAGCCGTCATAATTCGAACGGGAAAGGAAAAAACTTTCTCTTGAGAAAGTGACAATATGCAAGCAATCGCTAAACTAATTGCAAAAATAGATATAGTAGGAAAGACGCGAGCAAGATTTTTAGATTCATTAACAAAATACTTTTTAACCAAGATCCCTAGAGTTAAAGGGATAAAGACAACCAATAAAATATTTTCAAACATACTTAAAAATGGAATAGAAATTTCTTTATGAAGAAAAAAATAAATTATGCTCGGCATTGCAATAGGAGCTAATAGAGTAGTACCAAAAGTGAGTATCACAGTAAGCGCAACATTCGCACGTGATAGATATGCCATCACATTAGCAGCGGTACCCCCAGGACAGGATCCCAAGATAACTAACCCGATCAGCTCTAAAGAAGACAAATGAAGAAATTCTCCAATAGCATAAGCAATACTTGGCATCAGCAAATATCTAGCCACTATAGCCAATAGTGCTGTCCATCGGCTTTTCCAGACTATTTTAAAATCACTCACTTGAATGGTAAAACCTATTCCAAATAGAATGATTCCAAGCAGGAGTGTTATATAGGGTTTAATCCAGATAAAGAGAGAAGGTTCAAACAATGCCAGGCCCGAAAAAGTTAGAATGATCCAAATAAAATTTTGCTCGATTTTATGGTGCATATTTTAAATCCAACATTAATTTTTAGATCCTAATAAACGAATCAATAATTTTTTATTGCTGCTGACTTGTAATTTATTTTTAATATTTTCGTGGTGTTTCTCTGCTGTTCTAGGAGATATATTCATGATTCTTGCGATTTCTTTTATAGATAATCCTAGGGTAAGATTATTCGCATATTCTTTTTCTCTTGTAGATAACTTATCTGTAACACTTGCGAACTTTTCTATCTTTTGAAATTTATTTGGTATCACATGATTAAAAGAGGTCAAGGTTGTTTTGTCATCATAAGTTGGATAAATCAACATGTGTTTATGCGCCTCATCAAGAATTTGTCGACCTGCATCCTTAAAATAATCACAAAAACCATCAAATAAATTCAAATTATTGATATAAAAATTATTTATTCCTTTATTTTGTGAATCGGTAGCAAAGTAAAAAAACTCTGTGTTATCAACATGCCGTCTAATCATAATTAACCCATGCGCTAAACCGGAGTGTTCTTCTGCCTTTTTGAATATTTCTCTACATTCCAGAAAATCCCAAAGATAATATCCCGGTTGGTATTTATCGAAAGTATCGGTAAATGCATCTCGATAAAGCTTTTCTTTTATAAAAAACTCACTGAATTCAGGATGAGTAGTTAAATTAATACGCTTTCCATGGCTATCGGCTTTATGATACCCAAAATGATTAATTTGATATTGATGAGCTAAGGGCGAAATTAATGAACGTAGATCGCTTGCTAAAGTTCTCATCGGATGTTTATCAAAGCATATATTTTCAATAGAAGTAGACATAATAATTACCCATCTTGTTTCTGTACTTTAATGACCAAATAGACTGTACCGGATGGACCTGCTTCAATTTGGTAAAGAATATTAGGTGGAGTTTTAAAGCTATCTCCGAAGATATATTTTTTCGAGATTCCATCTTCCTGAGTTAATGTAAGTTCACCATTTAAAACATAAAATATTTCTGGATTAGAATCTTTGCGTTGTAGCATTTTGATATTGGGAGCAAGAGTTCCCTTAGCCAAACTAATATCATAAAGCGACTGAGGAATATGACTGGTTTCTAGGACTTTTAACTTTGAAGACTTAATATTAATTAAGCTCGTGTAATGCTTAGCAATTTGAGAAATTAAAGATAAATCTATTTCTTTACGCGATTCTTCTGAATCTGAACGTCCTTGTGAGACGGCTTTTCCTTTGTTCTTCCCCCAAACCACTAGATACGTGTATCCATTTGAACCCGCTTTTGTCTGATGCCAAATATTAGTGGGTATCTGATAACTGTGTCCTGATTTTGTCGTTTTACAACCATGAATTTTCGTACAAACTGTCACTTGACCGGTTAATAGATAAGCTAGTTCAGGTGAGATATGTAATTTCCATGTTTTTATTGCGTTAGGTTGTAATTGTCCTACTCCCATACCAATGGTATAGGGTGAATTAGGGATATCCGCCCTTTGTAAAACATAGGTTGTCGATTTGGTAATTAGGGGTTCCTTATTTTTAGAAAATACTTGATAGGTTACAAGTAGAAATGCAGTAAATATTAGTACCCATTTAATTTTCATATTTAGGCTGTTGCTTATTTTGGTTTAAATTGAGGCTCAATTATAGGGGAAATCTTGCTAAATAACAAAAATAAGCAGTGATAGTGTTATTAAATGCTTAAAGAAAACCCAAGTTTCTCGTGATTAAGTAACCACTGTTTTCGTGTTATCCCACCACCATATCCGCCTAATTCACCATTCGTATTGATGACACGGTGGCAGGGTATCACAATCGCTAATTGATTAGCGCCATTGACTTGAGCAATTGCACGAAAAGCAGAGGGTCTTTTTAATATTTTTGCCAATTCTAAATATGAACGAGTATCTCCAACCGGAATTTTTTTTAATTCTTCCCAAACAAGTTTTTGAAAGGTTGAACCGAGCAAATGTACATTTGTTTTAAATACAAAATTTTTCCCTGCAAAATAATCAGAAATTTCTGATTCAATACTTTGAATGATCGATGTTTCTCCAGGAATAATCGCAGCTTTCAATTTTTTTCTTAAACGTTCAATTTCACGTTCTAAACCACGACGATCAGCAAATTCTAATAAATATAAACCGTCATCATCTGCAATGGCGATCATGGCCCCTAGCGGTGTATCTATCCAAGATGCTTTCAAAATACAGTTATTACCCATACGTGTTGGTGCAGCCCCCATGATCCGTGAGAAAGCGTCACGAAATCCGCTTGCGGATTCATATCCTGTAGAAATTTGCGCATCGATCACTGGGGCGCCTTTTCTGATATTACCGAGCGCTAATCCCATTCGCCTGGCACGCGCATATTCTACAAATGTCATGCCAAAGCGTTTTTTAAATTGTCGTCGTACAGTTGAAATATCGATGGATAAGCGACGAAAATCTGCTTCTTTCCAACGTTTTTCAGGGTTTTCTTCAACAGCGTTTACCAATACTTTAATAATCGGCGACACTTGGTTCGGATGGGAGAGTGGTTTACAACGTCGACAAGGTCGAAAAGAAGCGAGTAGAGCTTCTTTAACTGTAGTGAAAAATTCACAGTTCTCTAGTTTTGGTTTTCTAGCAGGGCAAGTAGAACGGCAAAAAACACCCGTTGTTTTAACACCCACATAAAAAATCCCATCATATTTAGGATTTTTTGCCAGTAAAGCTTTGTAATATTCTTTTATTTTCTTGTCCGAGAACATGCTAAATGACACCATAAAATTAATAATCAACCGGCATTATAATATCACGACAGATAGCGTGCCGCCGAAAATCAGGCGTTGATTTTTTATTTCTGTATACCTCTGTGAATGATATTTTTTATTGAACTTCTTGATCAAAGCGTACAGAATGTTGTGTTTTCTGGAAAGCCAGGGAAATTTTTAAAGGATAAAATTATGAAAACCATAGGCATGCTCGGTGGAACAGGTTGGTCATCCACCATTGAATATTACAAGATAATTAACGAAATAGTGCATGCGAGATTGGGTGGTTACCACAGCGCGAAAATATTATTAAAAAGTATCGATTATCATCAAATAATGTCAAATTATGGCAAAAATGATGACGAGATAGCTTTAATACTTAAAACGGAGTTAGCTGAGTTACTCAAATTAAAACCAGAATCCCTCATAGTTTGTTGTAACAGCTTACATAAATACTATGACTTAGTTAAACGAGACTTAGAGTTAACAATCCCAATGTTTCATGCAGTAGAACTCACTGCGAAATATATAAAGGAAAAAAATTATAAAAACGTGTTGCTACTCGCGACAAGATTTACTATGGAAGATGGTTTTTTTGCGAAAACTTTAGAACAAAAAGATATACAAGTCACTATACCAATAATAGAAGAAAGGGAGATGATTCAAGAAATTCACGCTGATCTTATGAAAAACATAGTGACTGAACACGGCAAAAAATATTTTAAAGATTTAATAAATAAGTATAAAAGTGTAGATGCTGTCATATTGGGTTGTTCTGAATTCCCTATGGTTGTCTCTTATGCTAATACACAATTGCCCATTGTCGATCCCATATATTTACAATGCCAAGCAGCAGTTGATTATTCTCTATAAAAATAATTAAAGGCGAGCCCTCATTGGAGGTGAACTAGGTATCGTTGCAATATTTTCAGTAGATGACTCTTCTTGAAAAAAATTTACTTTCCCCAAACATCCATGTCTATATTCTTCTGTCATACGAATCGCCACCTCTGCCACAGAAGGATTACTGCCCTGACCAACTAAACGATATTGTGCTGGAATTATTGCGCTTTTCATGGCTAAGTCATACAGCTTTGGATCAGACTTTGCAAGTTCAGAGAAATCATAGACACCCAATTTCATTGCTAAAGCTCTAGAAAATGTAATCCCATCTGGTTTCTGCATAGTTGCAATTTCATTTTGCATCGTTTCAACAGAAGGTAAATTTAATCTGCCACTAAAAACCGCAGATGCCCAACGTGCTTGCAATTCAATGAGAGGAAAAATAGCCCCACGTAATTGATAATTCAATCCAATACAAGCTAAGTCTGGAATATCAGGGTGAAATGTATCTTCATAAAGTAAAAGCGGGGAAGTAAAATTTCCAACACTGTTTTGATCAAGATATGAAAAATCCTGCAAATAGCCTGTGCAGAAAATCACGCAATCTACTTTTATAGAGCATCCACTTTTCAAAACAACTCCTGATTCAGTGAAGTGAGACACTTCATCTTTTATGACTTCAATATTTCCTTGATGAACTTTTTCTAAATAACGATTGGAAACAGCACTCGGTGGAGAAGTTCCGGGCAGCACCTCTAAAGCAGGAATTCTATTTTGCTCTGCACAATACTGTATGTACCACGAATAATCTCGACGTTTATAGGTTTTGCGTGAATGAAATAAATCATTGGGTATTTTGTTAAGCGGTTTTTGTGGATCCAATGCCACACGCTTAGGGACTACCCATCGAGGTCGTCTTATCAAATGAATTGTTTGATGCGAATTATTTGCTATATCTTCTGCAATTGCTGTACCGCTTATTGAGCCACCGATAACAAGTACAGTTTTATTAGAAAAATCTTTCGAGCGATATTCTGCACTATGTAATGTCTCACCTGTGAACTTTTCTAAACCTTCAAATTTTGGTAGATGAGGCGCTTGATATCGACCAGTAGCCAGAATAATGGAGTCATAATATTCATCTCGTATTTCATTACCTTCTTGCGAGCGTACAACCCATTTATTTTCTTTTTTACTAATTTGAATGACTCGTCTAGACAGATGGATATACGGCTTTAATTTAAAATGATTTACATAAGCGCACAGATAATCATACATTTCTTCACGCGTAGGGTAGTCATCAATACCTTTATTGGGAAAAGCTTGCTCCCAAGTAAAATCAGAAAAAACACCGGTGTATCTTGAAATATTCACTGTCATACCAGGCCAAGCTAAACCATCTGGACGCCATACCCCACCGATATCAGAAGTACTTTCATAAACATCACAGACTAGATTCTCTTCTAGTGCTGACTTAGCAGCTACTAATCCAGTAGCTCCAGCACCAATAATGGCAATTCTTTTTTGGTTTTGATCTTTCAGAAAATCTTTCCTTAAAAGCTTTTGAGGAAGCTCTATAAAAATAGTGGAAATATACAGTGCGTAGTATATATACTACATATACACATGTACAATTATTACTGACGATAACTGGATGAAAAATGCGATACAAGAGGTATCCAATGAAAACTAAAAAATCACCCAACAAGCAATCTATGTTAAGCGTTGCTTATGAGATAGCACGAGGCCTGTATAAAGCTGGTGTGATTAATGCAATAACAATGAGAGATTTTGGAGATAAATGTGAGAGAAAGCCAAGATTTACTCGATGAGATGATCATTCTTTTAAGAAAAAGGATGAATGAACTCAAAGAGCTTTCCATTGAATCATTTGTTAAATTCGTTGAACAACGGCAACGAGAAATTGCTCAGCTTTTTTCTTTACCAAATATTCAAGTACGCCGATTAGATCCAAAAGCAGTAAAAACTTTATTAGAAGTGGTTAAGCAGGGTGAAGGAGGGCAGTTTATATTTAGGCATGGAGAACAAGATCCAGGTTCAACTATTCTAGGTTATGATGAAATAAATAAAAAAATCATCATGATGCAGCGGACGCATAATGAAGATGATCCCATTACAATCAGTTCAGCAATCGAGTTTATCGGAACATTATTAACTCTGGCATATCTTAAAGAAAAAACTGGTTATGAAGTTCAGATAGAATCATCACCCAATCGCCGCGCACAACAACCTGCTAAAACTCTAGCAGACACATTAAATATCTCTTTTACTTTACCAATAATATGGGCATGCATTAACTATCCTGAAGATACACAATTGGATCGATCTTTATTAGATGCCAAAGGTAATCTTGAATGGAAACGAGAAAAAGTAGATGCAATCGTTGGCGCCGGTTCATTTGATAGAATAACTGACGGCATCAAAGAGATATTAAATACACCTATACCTTCAAAAATAATAAAAATTATTATAACGCATACACAGCAACTTGATGTGTTTTATATGGAAGCATCAGGCGCCACTTCAGCAGAACGATTGTCTAATTATGGATTTATTTATAGAAGTAGTGGCTCTGTCTTGCGATTTGAAAATGGATTTTATAATAAAGAACTTTTAGATTTAAAATACGAAGCTACACGCTCTCTTGGGAAGGCTTCATAATCTCACGATTTTTAATAATAAAAAACAAAGTCACTATGACTACAAGAATACAAATCGAAATAATGATCCCAATATTTCGAAATGACCCTCGATAAAAATATCCAGCAACTTGAAGAGAAAGCGCCGTAAAAACAAGACGAGTTCCATGCAGTACTGCTGATACCTTTGCTTTTGCTTGTGGCATAAGGCTCACACACAGAGGATAAAGAATCGTGGATGGAACAACCTGAGCTATGATAAAAGGAATAAATACAAGAGTAATCAAGAGTGGGCTGAAGTTATCAAAGAAAGAAGCTAATCCAATACAAATTAAACTAACAATGAAGATTTGATTTGAAAAATACAGCATTTTCTTTTGCTCAAACCGATTTATGATAAGCCCAAATAAAACACTTCCCGCTGCAAATATCAAAGCTAACACGCCTTGATAATAACCAAAATGCGAAAGACTGACTCCTAAACTCTCCATATAGAGTAGAGGAGACATGCCAACGAAGATCCAATAAGGCGAAACCATAACAACAATATGCGCGACTAAAAGCGTTAATGGTTTTGATTGAAATAATGAAATATATTCTCGAAACGAAACAGTTTCTGCACGCTCAGGCAATGTATAAGTAGGAATAAAAACCATAGTCATCACTAAACTTATCAACCCTAAAAGTAAAAGCGTTACAAAATTGCCTTGCCAATGGAAATACAGTGTCAAATAACTTCCAACGACAGGCGCAATAGCAACAGCCGTATTCATAACGCCATTCAGCATTGCCATTAGATATTGTTGTTTTTTAATAGGGTAGGAGTCAGCAATAATTAAAAAGCTGAGAATTGATGGCGCAGCGATACCTATACCCTGCAAAAAACGACCGATGAGAAGAAGCTCATACTTCCCAAGTAAACAAAGAATACTACCCATGGTAAAAATACTAAGACCCAATAATATAATTGGTTTACGTCCATAGTGATCGGCTAGGGCACCGACAAAGAAAAGACTTAAGGCATAACCCACAAAATTAACCGATAGCAATGCTTCAACCAAAGATGGCGACAGATTAAAATGACTTTGTAATTCAGGGAAACTCGGCACAAAAAGATCGAATTCCATCCCTGTTAACAAATCCATAAGAATGACAGTTATTAGAAGCATGACTTTGGTTGACATAAAAATTATTCCTCTTAGAAGATACTAACGTAATACCACTTGAAATAAACGAAAAATATACTGTACAATTTATTGACTCATTTTTCTGATTATGTTAGCCTATAATTCGATTAATATTCGACCAAACAGAGGAATTAAAGATGCCTAAACCTAAAATAAAGGTAAATCCAAAAGAATTAGTCGTGGAATATGGCATTCCGCCACACCAGTTTTTTGCAGAGGCTAGTCTCCTGTGTTGGTTAAATATCGAACGTTTTTTCAGGTCAACATAAGTGAAAAGTCAGTCTGACATTTTCATTTATTTTGTCTTCGGCCTAGAACTTTTTGCACCATATCGAGAAAGAATCTTCTTCAAGCTGATTTAGTTCAGGATGGAATGATTGTTCTTTAGATTGGCCAGTTTCATCCAAATGTTTTTTTTCATCAGCGATAGCTTTTTCATGAATTCGTAAGAATGCTTGAGTGGATCTGTTTTGCTGACCTGCATTCGTTTTTGCTTGTTCTACGTAATCCCAATATTTTACAGTCCTATAAGCAGAACATTGCCCAACAACAAGGTCTTCTTCATTTTTTGCTACTAAAGAGATATCGGCATCTGGCATTGGGAGAACAAAAGGAATATCGGTTCCTTCAAGCGCACCAGTCAAAGGTTCGCTTACCCTAGCCATGTTACCATCAAAGAAAGAGATTCCCACACAGCAACATTTAAATGCTGCATCATTATCCAATAGGAGCTGGGGGTATCTTTTTAGAAACTAATCCTAATTTATCTACCATACAAACCGATTCTACCAACCCATCAAGTCCGAATCATTCCATTGCATACTCTCAAAATATTCAATTCTTTTCAGAACAGCAACAAGTTACACAATTGATTACTCATCATCTAGATGAAGTCCTCGACGTTATGAACCAATTAAATTTAGATAAGGAAACAGCGGATTTTAGAGATCCGACTTGGAAAGGTGCTGCATCTGAATTTACCTGGTTACCAACTTACATGATTAAATTAGGTGGTTCCGAAAGAGTAAATGGAGGCGAGGCACTAAAAAAATGTGTTGCGAAAAATGGATCGAATCTCATTGTCATTCCAGAGCAGCGTTGCTTCTATATACCAGAAACACACCATCAAAAGACTAATTTAAGAGAACTATGTGTAGCAAAAAAAATAGAAGGTATTCAAGGAAGAGAGATCAAGATTAATTTGCAGCAAGCTAGACAACTTGTTACGCTTATCATTGAAACAGGTATTTCTGATTTGAAGTGGCGAAACTTAGTATATTGCAACGATGGTACGATTGCGCTCATAGATACTGAGTGTTTCCTTGGTGCATACTATGGGTTGCGTTCATTGCTAGAGAAAAATTCTTTTGATGACGACGCAAGAAAATTTGTTGTTGAAGAAATAGATGCGATGCGTTTGAGGAAGATGCAAAAAAAGTCGCAGATGGTTTTTTAAACATAGTTATTTGGAGGTATTACGAAAAATTTATGGATTTTATGGAGATATATACTAAAAAGTAGAATTGGTCTTAAAGTTTTAATAATTTTTATCACAAGGAGGAATGCATGCAGTTATCAAAAAATATAAAATATGGGTTTGTTTTTGGCATACTGAGTTTGTTTATACCATTAACGACATTTGCTGATTGCCCGGATATGCCTATGTATTGTATTAAGCAGGAAGGTGTTGCAGGCATTTGTGAAGATGAAGGCAATATCGTTGCAGGAACTTGTTGGAATTGGGCAGCATTTGATTGTTGGGCATGTGATCAAGCGAGTATCGATTGCAATAATACATATCCAGCTTGCCAAGGTCAGTGTAACGCGATGACGCCTGATGAGTACCAAGCTGAGGGCTGTGCTACACCCAAGGGTCCAAAAAATCAAAGTAAATAATGCTGCTTTGTGAAAGATGGATTACAGAGAATTTACAGAAGCCATTAATTCCGATAATAAAGATTATCGGAATTAATGGCGTAGCATCCGACTTTAATCCCTATATTTTTCTCCTTCTCTCTCACTTTTCTTCTTTTTATGAAGCACCTTGCAGACGCGGACTTAGGTGTGCGATTAACTCATCAATCTCGTCTGCTGCAGATGAACCTTCGTATCCAGAAAGAATATGTTTTGCCTTCTGATAATACTGCATCGCTGTGTGATGCTCTCTCATGCTTTCTAATACTTTTCCTATCTCCATGATTGTAACTCCAACTTGATAATGTTCTTTACCAAGAACCTGTTTTTCAAGATCTAATTTTCTCTCTAAATGCGAAATTACTTCATCACCCTTCCCTAATTCCATTTTGGTAGAGATGAGGGATTCCAATTCCTTAATTTGGTCTTCAAAATCAGGTCTTGTATTAGCGACAGGCTGAATTAATGAAGTAACTTCTTTTTTTATTAAGACAAGATCATCTCTTCTAGGCATTGCAGTTGAATAATTCGCTGCGGAAATACCTGTATTAGCACCAAGCCGTTGAGAACGAAAAAATCTTATAGTTTCTTTGCCTAGATTGCTATTTCTTAGATTAGCTCCTATAAGTCTTTTTAGCATGAAAAACTCCTCTTACTATATAAAAAATTGTATTATTTCTTTTCAAAAATTTAGCGTCCGGGATACTACCGATAAACTGAATCATTATCAAAATAATATTTCAATAGAAAATGGTGATTATAGGCTCATTGACTTTAGTACAGTTTAAACCGGTCGAAATTTCCGACCAGTTCATTTTTTAATGGCTATTGAAGTCGAAGATTTCGACTTCATAATAATCACTAAGAAATTTCTTTATACCGAAAGCAAGTCGTTAAATGATCATTAACCATGCCAACTGCTTGCATAAACGCATAACAAATCGTACTGCCAATAAATTTAAATCCGCGTTTTTTTAAGTCTTTGGATAAAGCATCTGAAACGGCACTTGTGGCAGGTAATTGTTTATGGTCTTTCCAATGATTTTTTATTGGCTCACCATCGACAAAACTCCAAATATAATCTGAGAAACTCCCCTGCTCTTCTTTTAATTTTAAATATGCCTCTGCATTGGTAATGATCGATTGTATTTTCAAACGATTTCGGATAATGCCAGGATTAGTTAATAATTCATTAATCTTTGATTGATCATAGCGTACGATTTTTTGAGGATTAAAATTGTTTAAACACGCCCGATAGTTTTCACGTTTTTTTAAAATTGTTATCCAACTTAGCCCTGCCTGCATCCCTTCCAGAATTAAAAATTCAAATAAAAGTTTTTCATCATGAATCGGTACGCCCCATTCATAATCATGATAATCAATGTAAAGTGGATCATCGTTTACCCAGAAACAACGATTTTTTTGATGCGTCACCATTATTTTCACCTAGTTAAGATCATTACGAGCATCTTTAATTCGCATTAGTTTTAATTTTTTTACCAAACTTTGTTTTTTAGCATACTTATGAACTAGCATTTGTGCTTTTCTTAAAGATTGTTTTAGAGTACACAATTGAGTTTGCTTTTTACTTTCACTCTTGAAATCATTCATTAATCTTCTCCTTTACATAATAGATATTAAGAAATTTCTTCATTATGAACTCATTTAAAATTATCTCATTAATTTACTTAGAGTAGATTTTTTCTCAGCAATAAATCCCAATAGTTGATCAGGACTCTCCCAAGTATATCGAATACACATCACATCATATTTATCTCGTATTTTTTTCATATGACTCTCAGCATTATGCCCTCTCAAGCCTTCATAATAATGACAAGTATTTAGGTTTTGCTCATACGACCAGAGCCAAACACCGCTATTAGGCGCTTGAGATAAAATCCAATTTGTCGCATCTTCCATTAATTGTGTCCCAATTCCTTTACCTTTCTCATTCGGCAAAACATGCACATTATCAATGGTTGTTCCCCAGCGAGGATCTGCATTTAAACGCACACAAATAAAACCAAGACACTTGCCTTCTTCTTCAGCGATGAATACTCGTTGCATATCAGATTTAGAGGCTAATTCTGTTTGCCAAAATGAAAAACGATCCTGAAAAACTTGATTATCAAGAAATTCATCTGGCAGTATTCCACGATAAGTATTTCTGATACTTTCTATATGTAATTCTGCAACCTTTGTCGCATCCGATATGGTCGCAACACGAATAATCATATTCTATTCACTAAAGCAGTAGGCTTATGCATGCATCCACCTGATAAGGGTTTTGGTACTCTTGTTGTTCCTGGAAAACTTAATGGTTTATTTTGAAAACTCAATACGGCGAGATAAGCAAAGATTTGTGCTTCCATTGCTTGTGAATTCCATCCCGCTTCATCGGCCGTTAAAACATGGATTTCTGTATTTGATTTTTTTCTTAATCGAGATTCGAATTCTTCACGTATCACAGGATTCTTCCAACCACCACCGGCTAATACCCAATGTTGAGGAATTTCTGTATCGAGTAATTCAAGACTTTTTACAATACTATCTGCCGTGAAAGCTTCTAAGGTACGGCAAGCATCTTCTAGCGATAATGCATCTAATTCAGATATTAATTCCATATCACCATAATCTAATGATTTGGGTGGTTCTACTGAAAAATAATTTTTTCCATTTTGAATAATGGACTTTTCATATAAGGCTTTTAAAACGACTTCGTTGACTCTACCGTGCTTTCCATATCGCCCATCCGTATCCATGTGTTCTTTACCGTGAGTACGTTGTCTCATCAAGCGATCTAATAAAGCATTTCCAGGCCCTGTATCAAATCCAATTAAATCTGATTCGTTAGCATTTCTAATTAAAGTGATGTTAGAGATCCCACCACAATTCACAACAGCCAATGGTATTTTTTTATCTCGAACTGCTAGAGCTTGGTGATATAAAGGAGCAAACGGTGCACCTTGACCACCTGCTTCAACATCACGAGACCGAAAATCATTAATCACCGTAACACCTAATTCATTTGCCATGGTTTGACCATCACCCACTATAATAGAAATTTTATCGCTGGGTTTGTGAAACAGTGTTTGTCCATGATAACCAATCAAATCAATTTGTTGAGCTTTGTAACCAGTTTTTTCTAGTAGCGCTTGCACAGCAAGAATATGAAATTTTGTGGAAAGCTGAATAACAGCTTGTAAAGTTAAAGATTCAATAGAATGAGCTTTAGCATATGACAATAATTTTTCTAATTCAGAAGAAATTTTATCTGCAGATATTTTAAGTTCATTTATTAAATAATCTTGAATAGCATCTTTGTAGTATGAAGCTGCTTTATCCATATCACCATGAGATTTTCTGACAGCATATTCCGCCGCTTTCAATAAAGTTTTAAATTCAGGATCATACGAGAGTGAGTGATCTCCTAATTCCATAATAAGATTCGGTGTACCATCTGTTTCAATTAGAGCTGCATCAATACCATCCATTGATGTGCCACTCATCAAGCCAATGCTATACATGTTTGCCCCACTCATATTGATAAAATTTTGGCGCCATTATCTATGAATCGACTCTAGATTTACAGGTATTTTATCAGCAACAGGCTTGTCTAAAAATTAAGTTGGTATATTATTTTCGGGGTTTTCTAACCAACGGAGATTAAAATGAAAAAAGGAATATTTGGTTTTGCCTTGCTGTTATTTTCTATTACTGGGTATGCCGCTGATGCGACAGATTTAGCTTCGTATTTCCCCGATGAATCAGGCTGTTTCATTCTATATAACGTCAATGAAAATAAGATTGCCACTGAATATAATCCCACACGTTGCGCTGAACAAATACCACCAGATTCTACTTTCAAAATCCCTCTTTCTTTAATGGCTTTTGATCAAAAACTTATAACCCAAAAAACTATTTTTAGTTGGGATGGGGTTAACAAAGGTTTACCTCGTTGGAATCAGGATCAAACCCCTTCAACTTGGCTCAAGAATTCTGTTGTTTGGGTTTCTCAAGAATTAACGCCTAAACTCGGTATGAATAAAATTAAGAGTTACTTAAAAAAATTCAACTATGGTAACCAAGATTTTTCAGGGGATGCTGGTCAAGATAATGGCTTAACTCGGGCTTGGCTAAGCAGCAGTCTTAAGATCTCTGGCGATGAACAGCTTAATTTCTTGAAGAGTTTAGTTGCCGATAAATTGCCGGTATCTCAGAGTGCTATGAAAGAAACTAAAACTAATATGTATCTCTTAACGAGCCCCGGTGGTTGGGAAATATATGGTAAAACAGGTAGCGGAATGTTAATGCCTAAGGCGGGTCAACCCTCTAATGACGATGGGAAACTTCAAGATGGATGGTTTATTGGTTATATGAAAAGATCAAACCAAGCCTATATATTTGTCTTAAATTTCTCTGACTTAAAGACACCAACAAATACTGATGCTGGTGGTACTCGTGCTAAGCAAAAAGTTCAGGATATTTTGACTAAGATGGGTTTGTTTTAATTCGCAGATTAATCTGGATCCCGGCTCTGGTGCCGCAAAAGCTCGGCACTCGGCCGGGATGACAATGGAACGCTCATAATAAAAGCAATGCGTGTCATCCCGGCCGAGTGTTGAGCAAAGCTTTTAATATATCAGCCACAACACGAGAGCCGGGATCCAGCGTCGTTTTTACAGCGCTTGCCGGGATGCCAGAAAATCTCTCACTGACTAAAATACTTCACCAATCTTGTAGAATTCGTGTAGTTCAAACGGCTTTTTTTATATAGAATACCGCGACTTTGAACCCATACCATATATAAGGATAAGTTTTTCTATGTCTGATGCAAAACACGCCAAAGCAGCCCACTTCCCTATTGAAACGATGCGTCATACTTGTGCTCACTTAATGGCTGCGGCTATTCAATCTTTGTGGCCCGAAGCCAAATTTGGCGTTGGCCCTGCTATCGACAATGGCTTTTATTATGATGTCTGCCTTAATGAACCCATTAAAGAAACTGACTTACCCCGTATTGAAAAAGCGATGCAAAAAATTGCCAAGAGACGATTACCTCTCGTTCGCACTGAAGTCTCCATCGAAGAAGCTATACAGACCATGCAGGGTTTAAACCAACCCTATAAAGTTGAATTACTGAAACTATTACAAGAAAAAGGATCTACCGCCATTGCCAAAGAAACTGGCGATAATGATGTCGTTGAAACCAATGATTCAGGCAAACCTCCTGTTATTTCATTTTATCAATTAGGCGAATTTACTGATTTATGCCGAGGGCCCCATGTCGAAAATTCAGGCCAAGTAGGCGTATTTAAGGTAACAAGACTGGCTGGCGCTTATTGGCGAGGGAATGAAAACAATGACATGCTACAACGGATTTACGGACTCTGTTATGCAACCCAAGAAGAATTAGATGCAGAGCTGTGGCGGCAAGAACAAGTTAAATTACGCGATCACCGAAAAATTGGGAAACAATTAAAGATATTTACTTTTTCGGAAGACGTTGGCGCAGGATTACCCTTATGGTTGCCGAATGGAACTGTCTTACGAGAAGAATTAGAGTTACTCGCTAAGATTGAAGAAAATAAAGATGGCTATGAACGAGTTGTAACCCCACAAATTACCAAAGAAAAATTATATTACCGCTCCGGGCACCTCCCCTACTATAGCGCAGACATGTACAGCCCCATTCAAATCGAAGAAGAAAAATTTTATCTTCGCCCGATGAATTGTCCTCATCACCACCAAGTCTATTTATCAGACTTAAGAGCGTATCGACAATTACCTTTACGTTTTTCGGAATACGGCCAAGTGTACCGATATGAATCTTCAGGTGCATTGTCAGGATTAATGCGTACTCGTGCTTTTTGCCAAAATGATGCGCATATTTATTGTCGATTTGATCAAGCGAAAGAAGAATTTACAAAAGTCATGCATCTGCACGCGCGATATTACAAATTATTTAACCTCAATGATTACTACATGCGACTTTCTTTACCCGATATGAATCATTTAGATAAATATGTGAATGAACCTGAAAAATGGAAAGAAGCGCTTAAGATTATTAAAGAAGCGATGGAAGAATCTGGTTATCCATTCGTTGAAGTAGAAGGTGAAGCGGCATTTTACGGTCCCAAAGTAGATTTCATGATTAAGAGTGTGATTGGCACTGAATATGCTATTTCAACGAATCAATTAGACTTTCTCGCTACAGAGCGTTTTGATTTAAATTACATTGCCGAAGATGGTCAAAAACATCCAGTGTATGTCATTCATCGCGCCCCACTGGGTAGTCATGAACGATTTGTTGCATTTTTAATTGAACATTACATGGGAGCCTTCCCGACTTGGTTAGCACCGGTGCAAGCTCGAATTATTCCTATCGGGGAAGATCAAGTAGCTTATGCGAAGACAATTCTCGACAAATGTAGATCCAGCGATATTCGAACAGCAACTGGTGGATTGAGAGTTGATATGGATCAAAGTCCTGAACGCATGCAAAAGAAAATTCGAGAAGCACAGCTAGAAAAAATTCCGTATATGTTAGTGGTTGGCGCCAAAGAACAAGAAACGAATACAATTGCAGTGCGTTTACGTTCAGGAAAAGATTTAGGTGCAATACATTTAGATGAATTTCTCAAACGAATAAAACAAGAAATTGAGACTCGTCAAAATCTCCATGAATAAAGCAACGACACAATCGATATCACCGATTCCAATTTTTGATACCTTGGAACAACTTCATGGAAATCGTATCGAACTCGCTTTACCAGATCAATTGAAGTCTGTATCACCAAAATTTCAAAAAGATTATCAACTCGCGCAAACTTTTCTTTATAGTTATCGAGGTAGTCCTGCGACATTTAACAGTTACCGTCGTGATATTGAACGTTTATTACAGTGGACTTGGTTTTTTAAAGAAACTGCACTCAATCAATTAAAACGAGAAGACATCGAAGAATTTATTGATTTTTGTCAAAAGCCTCCCAAAACTTGGTTAGGCTTAAAAAACACGCCTCGCTTCTTAGAATTTGAAGGAGAAAGAATGCCAAATCCTGAATGGCGTCCTTTCGTCGTCACTGTCACTAAAAAAGAATATAAAGATGGTAAAGAAGCGGATATTAAAGATTATCAATTGACTCAATCAGCACTGCAATCCATTTTTGCCATCTTAAGTAGTTTTTTTAATTTTCTCATCCAAGAAGATTATGCTGAAATTAATCCTGTCGCTCAAATGCGTCAAAAAAGCAAATATTTAAGAAAGCAGCAACACAAACAAATCATCCGACGATTAACCGAATTACAATGGGGTTATGTCATTGAAACTGCTGAATTACTCGCTGATAAAAATCCCGCTGAACACGAGCGTACTCTATTTATCATGCAATCTTTATTTGCGATGTATCTTCGAATTTCTGAATTATCAGCATCTCCCCGTTGGACACCACAGATGGGAGATTTTACGAAAGATACTGACGGCCATTGGTGGTTCACAACCGTCGGAAAAGGAAACAAAGAAAGAATGATATCGGTCAGTGATGATATGTTAGAAGCATTAAAACGCTACCGACGAGCGTTAGGCTTCTCTCCCCTACCCGCACCCGGTGACACCACACCACTCATTATGAAAAATAAAGGATTAGGCGCTATTACCAGCACTCGAATGGTGAGAAAAATCGTTCAGTTTTGCTTTGATCAATCCATTCATAGATTACGTGAAGATGGTTTTCATGAAGAAGCAGAATCATTAATGTCTGCAACAGTACACTGGTTACGACATACAGGTATTTCAGAAGATGTTAAGCATCGTCCCCGAGAACATGTTCGAGATGATGCCGGACATAGTTCAAGTGCGATTACAGATAGATATATCGATGTAGAAATGAGAGCAAGACACGCGAGCGCAAGAAAGAAAAAAATAAAACCAGAATAAGGAATGAGATCCTTCGCT
>JAFEDO010000174.1 GCA_018241565.1 Pseudomonadota bacterium | reverse complement strand
TTATTAATAAATCCCGCACAGCGACTCGCAATATTAATGACTTTCCCCACCAAATCAGAATTAACACGTAGTGCATAATCTGCAAAATTTAAATCGATATCATCGATGCGGCTGGAAAGTTTCGCAGCAAAATAATAACGTAAATGTTCTGGATTTAAATGTTTGGCATAAGTGGAAGCTTGAATAAAAGTCCCTCGAGACTTTGACATCCTTTGTCCATCAATCGTTAAAAATCCATGTGCGAATATGCTTGTTGGCGTACGAAGTTTTACGCCTTTTAGCATAGCTGTCCAAAATAAAGCGTGAAAATAAATAATATCTTTACCAATAAAATGATGTAATTCGGTTTTACTACCTTGCTTCCAGAATTCATCAAAATTAATTTCGGGGTGGCGATTACAGTAATCTTTAAAACTTGCGATATAACCAATCGGTGCATCTAACCATACATAAAAATATTTATTTTCTGTGCCAGGAATTTTAAAACCAAAGTAGGGTGCATCTCGCGAAATATCCCAATCTTGTAATCCTTGTTCAAACCATTCATTCAACTTATTCACCACTTCGCTTTGAACATGTCCTTCTCGCATCCATTCATGTAAAAAATCTTTGTAATGCGGCAATTCAAAAAAGTAATGTTCAGAATCTTTTTGTATGGGTGCCACACCTGAAAGAACAGAACGTGGATTTTTTAATTCCAAAGGAGAATAAGTAGCGCCACAAGCTTCACAACTATCGCCATATTGATCAGCGGTTCCACAACTGGGACATTCACCTTTCACATATCGATCAGGTAAAAACATTTCTTTCACGGGATCATAGGCTTGGGCAATCGTTCGAGTTTTAATGTCTCCATTTTTTTGTAATTGTTCGTAGAAATAAGTGGAGAGTTCAAGATTTTCCGGAGAGTGAGTCGTATGATAGTTAGCAAAATCGATATAAAATTTTGAAAAATCTTCTTCATGTTGTTTTTTAAAAAGTGCGATGAGTTCCTCAGGCGTTATACCCATTTTCTCCGCTTTAATCATGATGGGGGTACCATGAGCATCAGAACCGCAAATGTATAAGCAAGTATTGCCACGCATTCTTTGAAAGCGAGCAAAAATATCGGCTTGGATGGTTTCTAACATATGCCCAAGGTGTAAAGGCCCGTTTGCGTAAAAGAGAGCGGTTGTGATGATGATTTTTCGTTTTGCTTCAGTCATTGCTATCAATCCAGAGTTAAAAAAATAGTCCTGAATTATACTGTTTCATCGCTCTTTTGCACGAATTTCATGGTATTATTCGCAGCCTTATAAATGTAATTCGAAATGATGAATGAGGAGTTTTATCTTGGCTGAAAACACAAATCAAAATGACCCCTATCGCCAACCACTCGATGTGAAATACTTAATTGCCGTGGCTTCTGCCAAAGGTGGCGTTGGGAAATCGACGACGGCAGTTAATTTGGCCTTGGCACTGACAGCTGAAGGAGCCAAAGTGGGGTTATTAGACGCGGATATTTATGGTCCTAGTCAACCTACGATGTTAGGTGCAACAGAAAGACCCACCAGTCAAAATGGTTCTTTAAATCCAGTGGTTTGCCATGGGATCCAGTCGATGTCGATTGGATACTTGATTGAGCAAGAAGACACCCCCATGATTTGGCGTGGCCCTATGGCAACCTCTGCATTACAGCAATTGATTTATCAAACTCGATGGACGGGACTCGATTATTTAATCATCGATATGCCTCCTGGGACTGGTGATATCCAGTTAACCTTATCTCAAAAGATCCCCTTGAATGGGGCAGTGATTGTGACGACCCCTCAAGAAATTGCTTTGTTAGATGCTCGTAAAGGGTTAAAAATGTTTGAAAAGGTCCGGGTGCCTGTTTTAGGGATCGTGGAAAATATGAGCCCGCATACCTGTTCTCAGTGTGGTCATACGGAAGCAATTTTTGGATCAGGGGGTGGAGAGCGTTTTGCAGCAGAATATGGCACCGAGCTATTGGGTTCATTGCCATTAGATATTAAAATCCGTGAGCAAGCAGATAGTGGTAAACCTACGGTGGTGGCAGAACCCCATAGTTTGGTTAGCCAACAATATCGTGCTATTGCGCAAAAAATCGCTTTGAAATTGTCGCAGCAAAAGCGAAACTATGCACATCGGTTTCCGAATATCGTTGTTGAGAATAATTAATTAAGATGAGATTCTTCGCTACGCTCAGAATGACAAGTACCCGTCATCCTGAGCGTAGCGAAGAATCTCGTCGCATCAAGGAGTAAAAATGTCTATTAAATCTGATCGCTGGATCCAAACCATGGCAGAAAGTCACGGGATGATTGAACCATTTTCCCCAAAGCAAGTATCACAAAATGAGAATGGTCGAATCATCTCTTATGGTACATCGAGTTACGGTTATGATGTTCGTTGCGCTAATGAATTTAAAATTTTTACGAATATCAATTCAGCCATTGTTGATCCTAAAAATTTCGATGCGAATAGTTTCGTAGATGTCCAATCCGATATTTGTATTATTCCTCCTAACTCATTTGCGCTCGCACGAACGATAGAATATTTTCGTATCCCTCGTAATATATTAACGATTTGCTTAGGTAAATCGACTTATGCGCGTTGCGGCATTATCGTGAATGTGACACCACTAGAACCTGAATGGGAAGGTCATGTGACATTAGAATTTTCTAATACAACCACATTGCCCGCAAAAATTTATGCAAACGAAGGTGTGGCACAAATGCTATTTCTTGAATCTGATGAAGTGTGCGATGTGTCATATAAAGATCGTAAAGGAAAATACCAAGGTCAAACGGGTGTTACACTTCCTAAAACGTAATATATCTAAAGTGTTTAGGTTTTAGAGATAGTTTGATTCTTTATTCTTCTTCAGCCGTTTCTTCAGTATCGATGATGGGATTCGTCAGTCTCGCTTGATTGATTCGTTCGCGGAGTTCTTTTCCCGGTTTGAAATGTGCGCTGTACTTAGGTTGAGTCAGAATCTTTGCGCCAGTTTTT
>JAFEDO010000173.1 GCA_018241565.1 Pseudomonadota bacterium | reverse complement strand
GCTTTAACTCAGTTGAAATCGTGATTGCGCCAATCGGTATAAAGGGCGCCATAATATCCAATTAAAAAATAATACAAATAAGCACATGACAACGGTGCCTAAAGCCACTTGCGAAAACTCTCCTGCATTGGTGTAAGCATGAATGTATTCACCTAAACCCGTAGCTTGCAAAGTGGTATTTCCCCAACTTACCCACTCAGCCACAATGCTCGCATTCCACGCGCCTCCAGCAGCTGTGATAGCACCAGTAATATAATAAGGAAAAATAGCGGGTAATGCCAAACGTTTCCACCATTGCCAACCAGTGACACCAAAGTTTGCCGTCGCTTGATATAATTCTTTGGGTAATGCTGAAACGCCCGCGATGACATTAAATAAAATATACCACTGTGTTCCCAAGATCATTAAAGGAGAAACCCACACTTCTACATTCAGATGAAAACGAACAATAGCAATGACAACAATGGGATAAATTAAATTGGCTGGAAATGCTGCTAAAAATTGAATGATGGGTTGAGCAAAATGAACGAGTTTACGTTTCCTGCCGATCCAAATACCAACGGGGATCCAAACGAGAGAACTCAATGCAATTAATACAAATACTCTTGTCGCAGTGATCGTTCCTAAAAAGAAGACATGCAAGATTTCTTTGATATCAAAATTTTGCGAAAAGAAACGTATCACGAAGGTCGTGCAAATAATTAAAATACTAAAAAGAAGCACGTACCATAAATAATAAAAAAACTTAGTGTTTTCAAAATGCCATTTTTCAGGAATGATGTTGCCATGTTTTCTAAATAAGGAAAAATTAATAATGAGATTAGAAAAATAAGAAGACCATTTTGAGAGATGACTAAATATCCAAGCTTTCTGTAATAAATTAACAACCCAAGAATTCGACACTTGATCATGAATCGTTTGAGTTAATCTATATTTTTCTGACCAAGTCATCAAAGGACGAAAGATCAATTGGTCGTAAGTCAAAATGACAATTAACATAGTAATGATTGCGTAAACAACCGCTGCTTTATCCGCATGAGTAATCGCAACATAGATATAAGATCCAATTCCCGGTAAACGAATGTCTTGATTGTCCACCGAAATAGCTTCGCATAATACAACGAAGAACCAGCTGGCAGACATTGACATCATCGTATTCCAGAGTAATCCAGACATAGAAAAAGGCACTTCAATTTTCCAAAATCGCTGCCAGGCGGAAAGATGTAACATCGATGCTGCATCTTTCAAATCAGAGGGAATCCCTTTAACGGTTTGATAAAAACCTAAGGCCATATTCCACACTTGAGAAGTGAAGATGGCAAAAATAGCCGCGCACTCAGGACCCAATAAACTACCCGGAAAAAGATTAATAAATCCCACCACTGTAATTGATAAAAAACTTAAAACGGGGACTGATTGCAAAACATCAATGCAAGGAATGATGACTTGTTCTGCTCTTTTGCTTTTTGCAGCCCAAGTGCCAATAGTAAAAGTAAATAAAAGAGAAAATAGTAAAGCAATAAACATTCTTAAAGCAGTGCGAGTCGCGTAACCAGGGAGCGCACTTAAACTCAGAGAAATTGGAGAAGGTTCTCCTATTTCGAAATGAGTACCCATTTGTTTAGTTGCCCAAGCCAAAGCTGCGATGACTGCAAAAATAAGCACGACAGCCAAAAGATCCCAGGGATTAAAATGGCGTGAAACGCTTTGTTGTTGAGAAAAGTAGTAACGGCTCTTGAACATGGCCACTATCCCGATAAGTCTAAGAAAGCGGCATTGTAACTGATTGTTTTAAAAGGATGAAAATTTTTTGAACTTTTGTGGTTATTTCGCAATCTTCTGTTATCCGAGAGCAATTTAAAGTTTTGCAGCGATCTGTCATCCCGGCCGAGTGCTGCAAAAACGACTCTGGATCCCGGCTCTCGTGCCGCAAAAGCTCGGCACTCGGCCAGGATGACAGTGTGTCATCCCGGAATTTAGTCTTTCTTAATGAGCGAAGCGAGTTTAGAAAGACTTAATATCCGGGATCCAGGGAACACAGCACAGACATCTGAATAGTGACGAACTTTTTGATTACGAAGGCGCTAACACAGTAATCCCTCTAGCCCCCATCCAACCGCCGATGTATTTTTTAGCAGGAATCGCAATCACTTTTCCATCTATCAAAGAAGACTCAAGAAGCCACAACTCGCCATTTTGATGAAAACTTATAGAAAAATGGCCTAAATAATAAGGGGATGAAGAAAATTTCGTGGTTTTGGGAAATTTTTCCACGAATTGAATGATGGACCCATCAGGAATTTTTTTTAAAATTTGAGGACCCTTCGAAGACAGAATGATTTTTCTTGGAATAAAGGTAATTGAACCAGAGGTTATTTTGTTTTTTGGTGCAGACTTCTTTAATTCAGTAAATAAAGCTTCGGCAGCAGATGCAGAAATAGGTTTAATCATTTGAATGCGATCACTGGGTAATGTTTCAAACCATGCGCTTAAATTGACTTTTGCAGAAACTCGAGTTGCCTTTGGATAAATTTTCGTCGTGATATCTTTAACGAAACCCTTTTTTTGGTTATTAGGAAGCCATTGTGTCGCAGTGAAGTGATTGCGTTCAAAAAAATTAGGCTGATTGTTTTCATAGTTCAGCGCTAATATTCTTTTTCTAAAACTTTCCAAGCTATTACTTTGGCTCAATGCCAAAACCGTTAAAATAAAAGTTTCACAATCAAAAGCATCTGTACGGTAAAGTGGTGCTTGATCATAAGCCCCTTGCTCACCCTCGCCTAAAGCAAATAAAAGAAAAGGACGATTTAAAAAATAACGTGCGACAGCAACCATATTTTGATTGGTCGAAACGCCAGGATTACTCACTTTGTTTTTGTATATCAGTGCAATTTCATCATCAAATTTTTGCATCGAGTAAGGTGTTAGCTGCGTTGTAAAGACTGGGGTTTCTGCAAAAGCAAATCCTGACCAAAAAATTAATAAACCCAATACACGGATAAGAAATCTCATTTTTTTAAACATCGTTGTTTTCGCTTCCATTCTAATTAACAGGACAGTACAATTCGCGCGACAATTCAACCTACAAGGAAAGTATCATGATTAAAAAAATATTAACCCTCCTGTTTCTATTCTGTCTGAGTGATTATGCTTTAGCAACCGTTGATTTTATGGAGCCAATGGATCTGGAAAAGATAAGCAAAACACTGAATATATCTTTGGACTCTGCAAAATCGGTACAAAAAGCGATGAGTGAATCTTTGAAGCTCGCAGGCGTTGTCGACTTAAATAAAGCTTTTTGTGACTACAGTAAAGTTAAACAAGGACCTATGGTGTTTTGTGGGGCTCGTTATCATAATGAAAAAGTTGGCAAAAACAACGAGCTCGTTGAAACTTCAGCTGGGGTAGCCGTATCAGCAGAAAAAGTGGATGGTTCCATTGTTTTGGTTACAGAAAACTACACGGAAGGCCATAGCGATTTTCCAAAACAAGTTATTCTCTTAAAGTAATAATAGAAGGATGATTCCTATGAAAAACAAAATGAACTTTTTTTTGTCGTGTATCGCTTTTTTATTCTTTGTGATTTCGATGGATGGAGCGTATGCAGGACCCCGCCCTGGCACACCATGCCTTGAGCCTTGCGCGGGCAGCATCGCGTCTTTGCCGTCTTCGGCTTGTCAATGCTGCTGGTTTTGCAATTCCGGCCCCCCTCCCTCCGCTCCCTCCGGCTGTGTATGCCACAACAACAACGGAGCGATAGAATTAAAACTGTTACCTAATGCAACCCCAGATAATATCAGAATAGAGCTTGATAACTTAAGAGCAAAGCATTCTGCAACGGGTGTGTCTACGGTTATGACGGATCTTTCTTCACTGCAAAGATTACAGTCTTCACAAGTGAAACAATTGGCGCAACAATTTACGTTAATAGTGCCTATTGCCAATTCTGAAGATTTAACCCGTTTAAAACAAACCACTGGCAAAGTCCGCGTGTCTTTAATCATTCCAGAGTCGAGCTTAAAGCAACCTGGCTTTAAACAAGCGCTAGATTCTTTTATTCAAGACACTCGCAGCACTCAAAAAACCATCCCTGATTCTCAGTGGAAAAATTCCATCTAGAAAAGAATCTTTTGTAGCCTTGATGCGCTTTTTGCATCAAGGTTTCTTGGCATTTCAAAACCTTTCTCTGTAGCCCGGGTAAGCGTTAAGCTTTTGTAACGCGCAACCCGGGATCCAAGCAAAGCAATGGGGGCAGACCCCATTGTTCTTTTGTCTGAAGTTTGAAATGCAGAGAATTACCCCCCAATTATCTGCACGAGTTGCAGATAATTAAGGGGTAGTTTTCTGCATAAGAGAAATTAATGTAGATTTTGAAATTAAGAATCGGCTATTCAGAAGCCTCGTTTGGGATTAACCACTGATCGAGCGCAGCAACCAATTCTTCTAAGCCCACGGAACGCGTTGCGGAAAATAATTGGACGGAGGTCAAGTCGCCATAGTACTCCAAAGATTTTTTCACTTTGAAGAGCGTATTCATCGCATCACTTCGAGATAACTTATCAGACTTTGTTAATAAGATATGGATAGGTACTTGGGAATGTGTAGCCCAGTCAATCATTTGGGAATCGACTGGCATAAAGGGGTGTCGGATATCCATTAATAGAACCAAACCAGCTAAAGAGAGTCGAGTTTCTAGATATTCTTGTAATAAGAGTTGCCAATCGTCTTTGAGTGTTCGAGAAACTTTGGCATAGCCATACCCCGGAAGGTCAACTAGACGATGCTCGTCATCCAAGGCAAAGTAGTTGATCATTTGGGTGCGGCCAGGTGTCTTACTCGTACGAGCTAAGTTCTTATTTTTTGTTAAAGCATTCAGCGCACTGGATTTGCCTGCATTAGAACGGCCCACGAAGGCAACTTCAGCCCCTTCATCGGGCGGTAATTGCTCCAATTTGGCGACACTTAAAAGAAATTTGGCTTGTGTGTAGAGTAGACTCATAGTTTTCACTTTACTAAGGATTAGTATCTTTTGCCAGCAGTTCCTACACGCTGTAAGATTCCCGAAAATTTGGGTGAAATAACGAAAATCCTGGGTTGAATTACTTTCGTGAGAGATTTAGTGAAAATTTAAAGACACTGGATCCCGGCTCGCACGCCGCAAAAGCTCGGCGTTTGGCCGGGATGACAGTAAAGTGCTAAATGAAGAAACTGCGTGCTGTCATCCCCGCCGAGTGTTGGGCTTTTGCAACACGAGAGCGGGGATCCAGTGTCTTTTTTTGCAGCGTTTGGCCGGGATGACAGTGAAAAGAGTGCATGGTATATGAATACAAAAATAAAATATTATAGCTTCATATTTTTGATCGGATTTTTTCTTTCAGCACACTCACAAGCCGAAGGAAATATAGATGCCGGAAAAAGTAAATCGACAACCTGTGCGGCTTGTCACGGTGTGGATGGAACCAGTGTCACGGGATTATGGCCTAACTTAGCAGGACAACATGCTAAATATTTATTAAAACAAATGGTGGCATTTAAGAAAGGTGCTGCTGGTGGACGTAACGATCCCATTATGACACCACTCATGCAAAATTTGTCTTCACAAGATATGGAAGACTTGGCCGCTTATTATGAATCTCAAGCAGTACCAGCTGGTGCAGCGGAAAAATCATTAGTAGATTTAGGACAAAATATTTATCGTGGTGGAAATTTAAAAACGCAATTAGCGGCATGTATTGCCTGTCATGGTCCTAAAGGATTAGGAAATCCAGAAGCTGCATTTCCTGTTCTCAGTGGACAACATCCAGAATATGTTTTGAAACAATTAAAAGCGTATCAAGAGGGTTCACGAAAAGATGAAAATTTAACAATAATGAATGACATTGCACATAAAATGAGTGATGATGAAATGAAAGCAGTGGCAAATTATGTATCGGGTTTATATTAATATTTTTTAGAGTGGAACTTGTTACCCTGAGTCGAGCTTGTCATCCTGAGCGTCAGCGAAGGATCTCAAGGTTAACGCTGAGATCCTTCGCTGACGCTCAGGATGACAAGCTCGACTCAGAGTGACAGGCTCATTTAAATAACTAAGGAGAGAAAATAATGTTTAAACGACTTATATTTGTAGTTTTATTATGTTGGATTGGTGTGAGTGCCGCGAGCGAAACTTTCGAAGCAGGAAAGGATTATGAAGTTATTTCCAACGCTAAATCAGCAAAAAATTCAAGCCCAGTTCGAGTCGTAGAATTCTTTAGTTATGGTTGCCCCGCCTGCTTTAGTTTTGAATCTACTTTAGAATATTGGTTGAAAACAAAGCCAGCCAAAGTTCAATTTGCTCGTGTGCCTGTTGTGTTTCATGAAGGCTGGGAAAATTATGCCAAAGCTTATTACATGATGAAAACGCTCAATCGCGAACAAACATTATCTCCTAAAATGTTTTCTGCTATTCATGAACAAAATCAGTCTTTAGCAGATCAATCTGGACTCGCGCAGTTTTTCAAGCAACAAGGTGTTAACTCGGCTGAATTTGAAAAATTATTTAACTCTGAAAAAATTAATGCCGATGTTGCTCATGCACAATCTTCATTAGATACTTATCAAATTGATTCTGTGCCAACAGTAGTTGTTAACGGAACTTACAAGTTAAATATGAGTATGGTTCATGGAGACAGAAGTAAGTTTATTCAAGTATTAAATTATCTCATTAAAAAAGAGCAAGCGTCGTAACTTATGCATTTGTTAGATTCTTTAAATAATGAACAATCTGAAGTTGTTTCTTCTCCTGTCGGCAACCAATTAGTTTTAGCGGGGGCCGGCAGTGGGAAGACCCGAGTCTTAGTGCATCGTATTGCTTGGTTAATTGAAGTCGAAAGAATTTCACCTTTTAGTATTCTCGCCGTGACTTTTACAAATAAAGCCGCTGCAGAAATGCGTCATCGTATCGAATCATTATTAAATTTTCCTATTCGAGGCATGTGGGTTGGTACCTTTCACGGATTAGCCAATCGATTATTGCGTGCTCATTGGCAAGAAGCTGGGTTAATTGAAAATTTTCAAATTCTTGATAGTGATGATCAGCTTCGAATGATTAAACGCGTTTTAAAATCATTAGAATTAAGTGAAGAGAAATGGTCTCCAAAGCAAGTCCAAGGATTTATTAATTGGCAAAAAGATCAAGGCGTAAGACCTGACTTGAAAAGCGAAGGAGATATGTTTCAAAAAACAATGATGCGAATCTATCACACTTATGAAGAAGCTTGTCACCGAGCAGGCGCCGTAGATTTTGCAGAATTATTATTAAGATCATTTGAATTATGGCGAAAAAACCCTGAGTTATTAGCGCATTATCAAGAACGTTTTTCAGAAATATTAGTCGATGAGTTTCAAGATACAAATACACTGCAATATGCTTGGTTAAAACTTTTGGCGCAACCCAGAGCACATGTCATGGTTGTTGGTGATGATGACCAATCTATTTATGGTTGGCGCGGTGCCGAAATTGATAATATTCATCAATTTAGTAAAGATTTTCCCGGCACAAAAACCATTCGTCTCGAACAAAATTATCGTTCAACAGGTAATATTCTTGCAGCAGCGAATGCATTAATTACGAATAATGGGAATCGATTAGGAAAAAATCTTTGGACGCAAGATGGAAAAGGAGAACCTATCTCTTTATACGCTGCTTTTAATGAGATTGATGAAGCACGTTTTGTTTCGGGTCAAATTAGTCAGTGGCTAGAACAAGGGAATCGCCGATCAGAAGTGGCTATCTTATATCGTTCAAATGCGCAATCACGAGTGTTAGAAGAAGCATTGATTCAAGCAGGCATTCCTTATCGTGTGTATGGGGGATTACGCTTTTTTGATCGTGCGGAAATTAAAGATGCTTTAGCCTATTTACGTTTAATTCATCATCGAGGGAATGATGCTGCGTTTGAGCGAGTGATTAATACACCACAACGCGGTATTGGTGAACGAACGGTTGCGTTACTCCGAGAAGAAGCGAAACAACAAAATGTGACACTATGGCAAGCCGCACAAAACTTATTAGCAGAGCAACAACTGAGTGGACGTGCTGCAGTCGCGGTACAAGGTTTCTGTGAACTCATCGATCAATTAGATCAAACAGCCAGTAGTTTAGAATTATCAGAACAAACAGATTTAGTGATTCAGAAAAGTGGTTTGTGGGAGTTTTATGCGAAAAGTAAAACAGAACAAGCGCAATCACGTTTAGAAAACTTACAAGAATTAATTGTCGCGACAAAACAATTTTCTAGTTCACTCGACAGTGAAACACCGGCATTAGCAGAATTTCTTTCTCATGCTGCGTTAGAGTCTGGTGAGAATCAAGGCGAAGCGCACCAAGATTGCGTGCAATTGATGACGCTACATACTGCGAAAGGATTGGAATTCCCGCTAGTTTTTATTTGTGGTGTCGAAGAGGGATTATTCCCACACAAAATGTCATTACAAGAAAAATCAGGGGTCGAAGAAGAGCGACGATTATTATATGTCGGTATGACTCGTGCGATGCGTAAACTCACGATCACCTATGCTGAGTTGCGACGCCAATATGGCAGTGAGGAATATCATCAACCTTCTCGCTTTATTAAAGAAATTCCAGAAGAGTTGTTGGAAGAAGTTCGAATGAAAGCAACTTTCTCTAAACCTTCAAAACCAGAATACGATATGGGGTTTTCTCAGCAACCGAGTGAGAATGGTTTTTGCCTGGGACAACCTGTGAAACACCCTGAGTTTGGCGAGGGCGTTGTTATGAGTTTTGAAGGGCGCGGTGTCCACGCCCGTATACAAATTAAATTCAAAAAGCATGGTGTAAAGTGGCTGGTACTCTCATATGCCAATTTGAAGCCCATAGAAGAAGACTGGATTTAATATTAAATGATAATCCGACTTGACATATCATATATGAATGATAGTGTTTGCAGCTGCTTTTTTAACTTCAATTTAAAGGGAGCGATTTGTGAAATTATTTAAACTATCTATTGCAGTAACTCTGGCTTTGGCTACTAGCGTAGCGGTAGCGGCCGATAAACAAACATTTACCCCAGCACAAAAAACAGCGGTTGAAAAAATCGTACATGATTACTTAGTGAAGAACCCAGAAGTTCTCGTAGAAGCAACTCAAACACTACAACAGCAGCAACAAACAGCCATGCTTCAAAAAGCAGATAAAGCAATCAAAGAAAACCGCAGTCAATTAACAGATTCAGGTAGCCCAGTGATTGGGAACCCAAAAGGTAATGTATCAGTCGTAGAGTTTTTTGATTACCAATGTGTTCATTGTAAAAAAATGTCACCTATCGTTGCAAAATTAACAGATAAAGATGGCAATTTAAAAGTAGTGATGAAACAACTTCCTATTTTTGGTGAGAATTCTGAATTTGCCGCAAAAGCTGCTCTTGCTGCTGAAAAACAAGGCAAATTTAAAGCATTTCATGAAGCTTTAATGGCTCAATCTGAACCTTTAACACAAGAAAGTGTCATGAAGATTGCTCAATCTGTTGGATTGAATGTGGATCAACTTAAGAAAGATATGAATGGTTCATCTGTTCAAGATCAATTGAAACAAAATTTAGATTTAGCTAAAAAACTAGGCTTAATGGGAACACCAGCTTTCGTGGTTGTTGGTGAAAAAGGAAAATCATTCTTTGTTCCTGGTGGCACAACTGAAGAAACTTTACAAAAATTAGTTGGAAACGCACGTCAAAGCTAATTGTTTTTGTATATCAGCGCACTTGGAAACGAGTGCGCGATATACCTAATACACGAATGATTAGGTATATATGTAGAGAGAGTTCCACCCTATGCCAATTCGTCCTCCCAGTACATTTCAAGACTTAATTTTCACGTTACAACAATTTTGGTCAAAGCAAGGCTGCGTTATTCTGCAACCGTTAGATATGGAAGTCGGTGCAGGAACATTCCATCCAACGACGTTTTTACGCGCGATTGGCCCTGAACCCTGGCATGTGGCATTTGTGCAACCATCTCGTCGGCCGACGGATGGTCGCTATGGTGAAAACCCCAATCGTTGTCAGCATTATTATCAATTTCAAGTACTGCTGAAGCCTTCACCAGATAATATCCAAGAGTTATATCTTGATTCACTGAAAGCGATCGGCATTGATCCGTTAATTCATGATATTCGTTTTGTGGAAGACAATTGGGAATCTCCCACGCTAGGTGCTTGGGGACTCGGTTGGGAAGTTTGGCAAAATGGCATGGAAGTGAGTCAGTTTACGTATTTCCAACAAGTGGGTGGTTTAGCGTGCAAACCTGTGAGTGGTGAAATTACCTATGGATTAGAACGGCTGGCCATGTATCTGCAGAAAGTAGATAGCATTTTTGATTTAGTATGGGCTGAAGGTCCAGAAGGCAAAGTCACTTATGGAGATGTGTTCCATCAAAACGAAGTGGAAATGTCTACTTATAATTTTGAACATGCCAACGTCGAATGGTTATTAAAAGCATTCGATACATATGAACAGGAATGTAAAAAAATGTTGGCCGTGGATTTACCATTGCCTGCTTATGAATTTGTGTTGAAAGCATCACATACTTTTAATTTATTAGATGCGCGACATGCGATTTCAGTGACAGAACGTCAACGATTTATTTTACGAGTTCGTGCACTCGCAAAAGAAGTTGCTGAAAAATATTATCAGGCGCGTGAAGCATTAGGGTTCCCACTGTGTCGTCATCAGGAGGCTAACAGTGAAGCATAAAAAAGATTTACTCCTTGAAATTGGTACAGAAGAATTACCACCAAAGTCACTTAAGCTTTTATCAGAACATCTTGCGCAATCAATAGAACAAGGGTTGCAAAAGATTGAATTAAATCACGGGGAAATTAAAACCTTTGCAACACCTCGCCGATTAGCTGTACTCATCAAAGGTTTGCAATCAGAACAATCGGATCGAACGATTGAGCGTCGCGGTCCAGCGCTTTCTGCGGCTTATGATCCACAAGGAAAACCGACTAATGTTTGCGAAGGCTTCGCGCGTTCTTGTGGTGTTCAAGTTCAAGATTTAAAAACGATTAAAACAGATAAAGGTGAATGGATATTTTGTGAAATTCATCAAAAAGGAAAATCAGTTTCAGAATTAATACCAGACATTATTACACAAGCATTATCAACACTGCCTATTCCAAAACCTATGCGTTGGGGAAATCATACGACGGAATTTATTCGGCCCGTGCATTGGGTTGTGTTGATATATGGAAAAGATATTATTCCGGCCGATATTTTAGGAAATAAAACCAGTAACAAAACATTTGGTCATCGCTTCTTATATCCCAAAGCATTAACGATTACTTCTCCTGCTTCTTATGAAAAATTATTAGAAACGAAAGCATTTATTATTCCTGATTTTATAAAACGACGAGAAGAAATTAAAAAACAAATCATCGAATGTGCAAAGAAAATTTCTGCAGAAGCGATTATCGAAGAAGATTTATTAAATGAAGTAACCGGCATTGTCGAATGGCCAAAAGCATTGCTTTGCCAATTTGGTTCAGAGTTTTTAACAGTGCCCGCAGAAGCTTTGATTGCAGCTATGCGCGATCATCAAAAGAGCTTTTCTTTAATCAATCATGCGAAACAATTAATGCCGTACTTTATTACTATCAGCAATATTCAAAGCGCGGAACAGAAACAATTAATTCATGGTTACGAACGCGTGATGCGAGCACGATTAGCAGATGCTTCATTTTTCTATCGAGAAGATCAAAAACAAAAATTAGAAGATAGATTGGAAAAAACTAAGCATGTGGTGCAACAAGCGAAATTAGGTTCTCTCTATGATAAAACAGAACGATTATCAAAACTCACCGCAAGTATTGCAGAAAAACAACAAGCCGATATCAAAAAAGCAGAACGATCGGGATGGTTAGCTAAATGTGATTTGATGACACAAATGGTGAATGAATTTCCAGAATTACAAGGGATCATGGGAAGCTATTACGCAAAGAATGATGGCGAGCCACCCGAAGTAGTGTCGGCACTGAAAGAACAATATCAGCCCGCATTTTCTGGTGATCAAATTCCTCGTTCAACTTTGGGATGTTGTTTGGCTTTAGCGGATAGATTAGATAATTTGGTTGGTGCGTTTGGTATCAATCAAATTCCAACGGGAGATAAAGATCCCTTTGGATTACGTCGTGCAGCACTAGGTATTGTTCGAATTATTCTTGAAAAAAAACTACCACTCAATTTGCCAGAACTATTACAAAAAACAGTCAGTGGTTTTAAAAATCCTTTACCTAATGATTTGGTTATTTCTCAAGTTCATGGATTTATTATTGAGAGACTGCGTGCTTGGTATCAAGATCAGGGTGTTTCAGCAGATGTGTTGCACGCAGTGCTTGCAAGACAAAGTGATGACTTATTAGATATCGATACGCGCATCAAAGCCGTAACGCAATTCCGTTCGCTTGAAGCAGCAAAGTCACTTGCAGCTGCACACAAGCGTGTGAACAATATTTTAAAACAAGCCAATTACACAAATAATGCAAGTGTCAACATGACCTTGCTCGAATCCGATGCGGAGAAACTATTAGCAACCCTGATTGAAGAAAAGAAAAATAGCGTCGTTCCATTATTCGAAGCAGCTAAATATCAACAAGGATTATCCGAGTTAGCGAGCCTTCGTGAACCTGTCGATCAATTCTTTGAAACTGTCATGGTGATGGTAGAAGAAGAAAATATCCGAAAAAACCGCATGGCTTTATTAAGCCAACTCCGCGACTTGTTTTTACATGTCGCCGATATTTCATTACTGCAGATGTAGGTCTAAATAGTAGAGTAAATTTTATACGACACAAATTGGAGTTTTTATGCGATTTATTGATTTTATTATTTACTCAGATTTTTTATTCACAGAAGAAAAAGAATTTCAAAAAGCGCTATCTGGTTTTTTTAAATCGAATCATCTCCTTCCATACTTAGAGGCAATCAGTAGAGACTCTATAGTTAAAGAAATCGTCCGGGAACTGATAAAGAATGATATAAAGGCATACTGGGAAATTTTAAAAGAAAGCACTGCCGTCGTAGCATGTATCCAAACACAAGATATTTTTTCGGAGATGGGTCATTACAAAAATCATCTGGAACAAAGTTATCTTGAATCATCTGGTAATCCAAAATTAGTTAAAATTACTAATGACATTACAAGAGTTTTTTATAAATATGGTGAGGAGAGACTTAAAGCAGAATATGATAAAGCGACAAAATATGCATTTGATTTTTTTATAAAAGGGAAGTTAATCTCATTTGATGAATATATTAATTATATTTTTTATGATCAAGATTCGAATGATTCTAAAGAAAGTAAATTTACAATAACAACTCTGCAACAGTTCATTAGTTATATTTCATTTGTTAAATCAATTGTTTATCCATTTTCAACAGTCCAGGATATAACGGAAAACAAGACGAAATCGCTCGATTTACGTCAATTATGTGAAAAGCTGTGTGGTGAAATAGATGCTTATTATCAAAAAGCAGCAATTTTGTCCGACAAGCTTGAAAAAGTCATGCAGAAAATTTATTTCTACATTGAATATCATTTTGGCGCAAATCAAGAGGCGCCACCGGGACATGATCCAGAGTGTAGCATGGTAATTACTACGTACTCTGGCATCGTATCATCATGGAAAGGGTTATTAAAATTTGAAAAAATGAAAATGCAATATGAGAAGCTCAAAAGAGAATATGATGAGTTTCTGTTGCTAATGACAAATCACGATGGCTCGCTTAGTAGAGAAAATCCATTAATTAAAAATTTTTTTCAAATTATTTCTTACTGGGAAAATAATATTCCTGATATACACAAAAGAAGAACTGCTTTTAATGCTTTACGTCAATTTCAGATAGTGCCATCTGGAAAGTCAGATTATATTTACAGAAATGTAAGTGAAGCTGAGTATATATCTATTTTGGCTTCAAAACGATTCATGCAATCATCAGCTTCTTCGTCTGAGAGAGAAAAATGGTTTTATTTTTTCGGTGCTAATTTGGGAAGCGGTGTTCAACATCCTGTAAAATGCAAAATATCATTAAAGCCAGGTGCATCAGAACTATTAAAAAGCTTACAAGTTGAAGATGGTAGTCGAGCTGCCATTGTGAAAAAAGTTGAAACTGGTTCTGAATTGAATTGTATTGGTATTCACGAAGATGGTTTGCCACTGTTTAATAATCTTGTCAATGAAGTTGAGTTTTCATTAAATGGTGACAAAAAAGCCACTATAACGAATAAAAAAGTGAGTTTTGCCAGAGTTAATGTTTCTCCTTATTGTGTAATTG
>JAFEDO010000172.1 GCA_018241565.1 Pseudomonadota bacterium | reverse complement strand
GAACTGCATTAAATGCCGCCCCTTTACGGACGTTATCCGACACCACCCACAAATCTAAACCCAATGGATGCGAAATATCTTCACGGATCCTACCGACATATACACCATCTTTCCCTGTTCCTTGAGAAATCGGCGTCGGAAAATCTTGGCATTTTTGATTTTTCTTAATCACGACACCGGGCGCTTTCTTCAATAAAGACAATACCTGCTCTGCAGTGATTTTTTCTTTCGTTTCTAAATGTACCGCTTCTGAATGTCCATAAAATACAGGAACTCGCACAGCGGTTGCATTCACCTTAATTTGATCATCATTCAAAATCTTTTGTGTTTCCCAAAACATTTTCATTTCTTCTTTGGTATATCCATTTTCCATAAAAACATCGATCTGTGGTAATACGTTAAAGGCAATTTGCTGAGGAAAAACTTTAACATCGACTGTGCGACCATTGAGTAATTGCGCCGTTTGTTGCGCTAATTCATTCACCGCACTACGTCCTGCACCAGAAACTGCTTGATAGGTTGCGACATTAATTCTTGTGATCCCAACCGCATCGTAAATAGGTTTTAATGCAACGAGCATTTGTATCGTCGAGCAATTAGGATTTGCAATGATGTGACGATTTTTATATTGAGCAATAGCTTCTTCATTGACTTCAGGCACTACCAAAGGGATATCTGATTCATAACGAAAATGTGATGTATTATCGATGACGACACATCCTGCAGCGGCAGCTTTAGGCGCAAATTCTTTTGATACAGAACCGCCCGCTGAAAATAAAGCGATTTGTACTTTGTGAAAATCAAATTGAGCTAAATCTTCAACGATAATTGGTTTATCATGAAACATCACCGTGCTACCCGCTGAACGTTCACTTGCTAAAGGATATATTTCATTCACAGGAAATTTTCTTTCTTCTAATATTTTCAAAATGGTTTCGCCAACCGCACCTGTCGCGCCAACAACAGCTACATTAATTTTTTTACTCACAGATAACTCCTTAAATATTTCATAAATTTCTTACCCCCACCCTAACCCTCCCCCGGAGTACCGAGGGAGCGGACAATATAAAATTCCCTCCCCCGGTACTCCGGGGGAGGGTTAGGGTGGGGGTCACATAATCCACTTAAACAATAGCGCGGTATCTTAAATAATGATCCATTAATACTAGTGCCAACATGGCTTCTGCAACAGGCACTGCTCGAATACCCACACAAGGATCATGTCGCCCTTTTGTGACAACCGTTGTCGCTTCATTTTTTAAATTAATCGTTTTACCTGGAATTAAAATACTAGACGCTGGCTTCACGGCAATATCGACCAAAATATTTTGCCCCGATGAAATGCCACCTAAAATACCACCCGCATGATTACTTAAAAATCCTTGTGGTGTGATTTCATCTCTATGCTCACTGCCCTTCTCAGTCACACAAGAAAAACCAGAACCAATCGCAACGCCTTTCACCGCATTAATACCCATCATTGCATGAGCAATGTCCGCATCTAATCTATCAAAAATGGGCTCACCTAATCCTACAGGTACATTTTCTGCTTGAATATGAACGGCAGCACCTAAAGAATCACCTGCTTTTCGAGTTTGTTGGATTAATGTTTCCATCGCAGAAATTTTGCTGATATCTGGACAAAAGAAAGGGTTTTTTTCAACTTGTTCCCAATCCACTTCGTCAATGATGATCGGCCCCATTTGTTTTAAGTAACCACGAATAATAATTCCAGCATGTTTTAATAAATATTTTTTTGCAATTGCAGCTGCAGCAACACGCATCGTCGTTTCTCTTGCGGATGAACGTCCACCCCCACGATAATCTCGGATCCCATATTTTTTATAATAGGTATAGTCTGCATGCCCTGGTCGAAAACATTCTTTTATATCTTCATAATCTTTCGGTCTTTGATTCGTATTTTGAATAATCATGCCAATCGGAGTGCCGGTTGTTTTCCCTTCGAAGACACCTGAAAGAATTTGCACTTGATCTGCTTCACGTCGTTGCGAAGTAAATTTTGATTTTCCTGTTTTGCGTCTTTCTAATTCTATTTGAATGTCATCTTCTGATAATGCTAATCCTGCAGGACATCCATCCACGACACACCCAATGGCAGGACCATGACTTTCACCGAAACTAGTGACTGTAAATAATTTTCCAAATGTATTACCAGACATGTTGATACTCTTTTAGTTGCTCTCGATTAAGGACAAATACACCGCCACCCCCTCTTTCAAACTCTAACCATACAAAAGGTATTTCAGGATAACGTTGCATCATGGTTTCTTCACTATTGCCCACTTCTACAATCAAAATGCCTTGTTCTGTTAAATGCTCTGCAGCATCCCGTAGAATTTTAATGACAATATCTAAACCTTCGGCATCTGCTAATAAGGCGTGCTTGGGTTCATGGGTATATTCTTTCGGTAATGTTTTAAATTCAGATTCAGATACGTAAGGTGGATTTGTAATAATCACATCATATTTTTTTTGATTCAGCGCGCTATAAACATCTGATTTGATCAAATGCAGTTGCTCTTCTAATGCATAACGCGCCACATTTTTGCGAGCAACAGTTAAAGCTTCATCAGAAATATCAACGGCATCTACTTGAATGCCTGGAAACATTTCTGCGATCGCGATGGCAATACAACCACTACCCGTACCAATTTCTAATACTCGCTCAACAGATTCTATTTCAACCCAAGGTGCAAATCCTGATTCGATCACTTCCGCCAATGGTGAGCGAGGAATCAAAACATGTTCATTCACATAAAAGTCTAATCCTGCGAAATACGCTTTATGCGTTAAATAAGCGGCAGGCACTCTTTCTTCTATTCGTCTTATAAATAAATGAATAATCTCTTGTTTTTCTTGCTTGGTCAGTCGTGCTTCTAATAAGTCTTTATTCATATCATAAGGCAATGACAATACGTGTAACGCCAATGACAATGCTTCATCCCAGGCATTATCCGTTCCATGACCATAATACAGATCGGCTTTTCGAAATTGAGTCATGCCCCAACGTAAAACATCGCGTAAAGTCACCAATTCGTTCACTGCTTCAGCTATTAATTGTTTATTCACAGAAATACCTATCCGAATAAAAGCGAGGATTGTATACACATACTATGAAAAGAAAAACCCATCGATATTGAATACTCATCTTTAACATCGTAATATTCGGCACTATTCTAACCAAGGGGGTTTATCATGGCTATGTTACAAGGCAAAAAATTTCT
>JAFEDO010000171.1 GCA_018241565.1 Pseudomonadota bacterium | reverse complement strand
GTTGCTTTAGAAAATGCAGTTATTAAATATTCCACGGTACAAAATTGGTATCCCGGTGATAAAGAAGGAAAAGGAGGGATTTATAATTTTGTTACTAAGCGCGGTGTTTGTTTAGGGAAAAATTCAAAAATTTCTTGGACACAAATTGAAACGGGTTCAGCGATCACTTGGAAATATCCCAGTGTTATTTTGCGAGGGGATAATTCTATCGGAGAATTTTATTCAGTTGCTTTAGCAAATCATATGCAGCAAGCAGATACGGGCACGAAGATGATTCATATTGGAAAAAATACGCGAAGCACAATTATTTCCAAAGGAATTTCTGCAGGTAAAGGTCATAATGCCTATCGTGGTTTAGTACGCGTATTACCAACCGCTGAGAATGCGAGAAATTACACGCAATGTGATTCATTACTGATGGGCAGTCATTGTAGTGCACATACATTTCCCTATATTGAAGTGAAAAATCCTACGGCAAAAGTAGAACATGAAGCAACGACTTCTAAAATCGGTGCAGATCAATTGTTTTATTGTCAGCAACGAGGGATCGATATGGAAAATGCGGTATCTATGATCGTCAACGGCTTCTGTAAGCAAGTCTTAAAAGAGTTGCCAATGGAATTTGCCGTAGAAGCCCAAAAATTATTAGGAATTAGTTTAGAAGGTAGTATTGGTTAGAGGTGAAGAACGATGAGTATATTAGTTATTGAAAATTTACACGTAGAAGTGGATGGAAAGAAAATACTGAATGGTATTTCATTGACCGTAAATGCGGGAGAAGTACATGCCATCATGGGGCCGAATGGTTCAGGTAAAAGTACATTAGCGAATGTCTTAGCCGGCCGAGAAGATTATCAAATTACTTCTGGAAAAATATTCTATCAAGGGAATGACTTATTAGATCTGTCTACGGAGCAACGCGCACAAGCGGGCATTTTTCTCGCTTTTCAATATCCCGTTGAAATTCCCGGTGTTTCCAACGTGAATTTTTTGAAAGCGGCTGTTAATGCTGTTCGTAAAGGACAAGGAAAACCTTCTTTAGATGCTATCGATTTTTTAACTTTCGTCAGAGAACAATTAAAGTTAGTGCATATGGATGAAGATTTTCTGTATCGCGCGGTGAACGAAGGATTTTCTGGCGGAGAAAAAAAACGTAATGAAATTTTGCAAATGGCCGTGTTAGAGCCAAAGCTGGCTATTTTAGATGAAACAGATTCAGGGTTAGATATCGACGCGTTAAAAACTGTTTCTGAAGGTGTTAATGCTTTACGACATCCTGAGCGCGCTATGATCGTTGTGACACATTATCAACGACTCTTAGATCATATAGTGCCTGATTTTGTACATGTATTATCAGACGGAAAAATTGTTCACTCGGGAGATAAAAAATTAGCGCTCGAGTTAGAAACAAAAGGATATGGTTGGTTAGAAGAAGCAAATTAGCCCCCACTCTAACCCTCCTTCGGAGTACCGGGAGAGGGGATGTTATTGTTCCCTCCCCCCGGTACTCCGGAGAAGGGATTGTATTCTCCCCTCCCCCGGAGTACCGGGAGAGGGGATGTTGTTGTTCCCTCCCCCCGGTACTCCGGAGAAGGGATTGTATTCTCCCCTCCCCCGGAGCACTGGGAGAGGGGATGTTGTTGTTCCCTCCCCCCGGTACTCCGGGGGGAGGGTTAGGGTGGGGGGTGATATTAAAGGTATGAATTATGAACGAAGTAAATATAGCAAAAGATTATTACATTCAAGCATATGAACAGACGCAATCAAAATTGCCTGGTTTTTCTTTGCCTTGGCTGAAATCAAAACGCGATGAAGCCATGCAATTTTTTTCTGAAAAAGGATTTCCTACGCGACATGATGAAGATTGGAAGTATACGAATGTTACTCCACTCATGGAGCAACAATTTATTTTACCGTCTAAACAAGCTCATCGATTATCCGCTGAGCGCTTAAAGCCATATCTGCTTTCTGAAATGAATGCTCATATATTAGTTTTTGTCGACGGATATTTTTCACCAGAATTTTCTCAATGTAACAAATTGCCTTCTGGCGTCACTCTGAAAAATCTATCGGCAGAGTTGTTAGAAAATCCTAAAAACATACAATCTTATTTATCTTCTGCGCTGAATAGTAAAGAACATGCTTTTAACGCGTTAAATACGGCCCTCATGACAGAAGGCGCTTGGATTCACATTGATAAGCATGTCGTCGTTGAAAACCCCATACAATTATTATTTATCAGTACGCAAGAAGATGCGATTCATCATTACCGTAATTGTATTGTTGTCGAAGAAAATACTTCCGTTAATCTGATTGAGCAATATGTGGGGCTACAAGAAGCACCTTACTTTAATAATAGTGTTACAGAAATTATTGCCAAACCAAACGCACAGATTGAGCATGTTAAAATTCAACAGGAAGGTGCTACAAGTTTTCATGTAGGAACATTGCAAGTACATCAATATCAACACAGCAGTGTGAATACTCATTCATTTTCATTTGGTGGATCCTTAGTTCGCAGCGATACAAACATATCACTCAAAGACGAATACAGTGAATGTACGCTGAATGGTCTTTATGTGGCGAGTAACCATCAGCATATTGATCACCACACGCGCGTTGAACATATAAAGCCCCATGGGACTAGTCGTGAATACTATAAAGGTATTTTGAATGATTCAGCAAAAGCGGTTTTTAACGGTAAAGTGCTTGTAAATCCTGGTGCGGAAAAGACTCAGGCTGAGCAAAGTAATAAGAACCTACTATTATCACGACAAGCAGAGATTAATACAAAGCCACAATTAGAGATTTTTGCAGACGATGTGAAATGTGCTCACGGGGCAACCGTTGGGCAGTTAGATGAAAAATCGTTATTTTATTTACGCTCACGAGGTATTGAAAAAGAAGCAGCAAAACAGCTGTTGGTGCATGCATTCGCCAGTGAGATTATTAATCGCGTGAAATGGATCCCTTTGCGTGAACGGTTAGAGCTATACCTAGCCTACTAGTGTGTTAGGTATATATTTTCAAAAAGTATCAATTAATTAAGGATGGGTTTATGAAAACATTGACACCACCATTTGACCTACTTGCGATCCGAAAGGATTTTCCAATTTTGCATCAAAAAATTCACGAAAAGCTACTTATTTATTTTGATAATGCAGCGACAACACAAAAGCCACTATCCGTTATCGAAGCCATAGAACATTATTATTCGCATGATAATTCAAATGTACACCGAGGTATTCATACCTTAAGTGAACGTGCAACGATACAATTTGAAGAAGCGAGAGGAAAAGTACAGCATTTTATTAATGCGCACAGTCGAAATGAATGTATTTTTGTTCGAGGCACGACAGAAGGGATTAATCTAGTCGCTCAAAGTTTTGTGCGGCCCCGTATTCAACCAGGCGAAATTATTTTAGTTACAGAAATGGAACATCATTCAAACATTGTACCTTGGCAAATTATATGTAGACAAACAGGGGCATTATTAAGAGCAATCCCTATCAATGATCAAGGTGAAATCGAAATAGAAACATTTAAAAAAATGCTCGTGCCAGAAGTAAAATTTTTAGCGATTACACATGTCTCTAATGCACTAGGAACCATTAATCCTATTAAAGAAATTATAAAAATTGCTAAAGATCATGGCGTAGATGTTTTAGTAGATGGTGCACAAGCCACTGGGCATTTGCGAGTTGACGTACAAGATTTAGGATGTGATTTTTATGCATTTTCAGGGCACAAAATGTATGCCCCTACAGGAATTGGTGTGTTATATGGCAAAGCAGAATTACTCGATATGATGGCACCCTATCAAGGGGGTGGCGAAATGATTACTCAAGTCACTTTCGCAAAAACAGAATATGCCCCTATCCCTCAAAAATTCGAAGCAGGAACACCAAATATCTCTGGTGCCATCGCACTTGGTGCTGCGATTGATTACTTACTTAAATTAGAGATTGAAAAAATTCATGAATATGAAAATCAATTATTAGAATATGCCACAGAAGAAATTAATAAAGTCAAAGGCATTATTTTAGTGGGAACTGCAAAAGAAAAATCAGCGATTATTTCTTTTAATTTGGCGGGCGTGCATGCACATGATGTAGGAACGATTTTGAATAATGAAGGTATTGCTATTCGTAGTGGCCATCATTGTGCAATGCCTGTAATGGAACGTTTTGGCGTTGCTGCAACCGCCAGAGCCTCACTCGCTTTTTATAATACGAAAGAAGAAATTGATCGGTTTATCGAAGTATTAAAGACAGTCGAAGAGGTGTTTATTTAATGTTGGATTTACGAGATTTATATCAAGAAGTTATTATCGATCACAACCGTAATCCAAGAAATTGTCGAGCGATGGATGATGCGACTTCTCACGCAGAAGGATTTAATCCTTTATGCGGTGATCGATTAACTTTATATCTAAAAATTCAAAACGATATCGTGAAAGATGCCAGCTTCAAAGGTAACGGATGTGCAATCTCAACTGCTTCAGCTTCTTTGATGACAGAAAGTGTCATCGGAAAAACATTAGCAGAAGCGAAACTCTTATTTCAAAATTTTCATGATATGTTGTTAAAAGATGATAAAACAGCAGAACAAAAACTAGGAAAGCTTTCAGTACTTGCTGGAGTAAAAGCTTATCCTGCACGGGTGAAGTGCGCGACATTGGCTTGGCATACATTAAATGCGGCAATAGAAAAAAAACACGAAACAGTTTCAACAGAGTAGTGCTTGTCATCCTGAGTGTTGATAGTGTTGTTTTGTATAAGGCTGTCATCCTGAGCGTCAGCGAAGGATCTCATGAGATTCTTCGCAGAGCGAGGAATGACAGGTGATAGTTTTGAGCTAAGAAATAATGAAGGTATTCATATGGTCTTCGGTTTCGGTAAAAAAAAGATTGATATTGAAAGTCTCAATGAAAAAGTAATCATTGCATTACGAGGTGTGTTCGATCCCGAAATTCCCGTGAATATTTATGACTTAGGTTTAATCTACCAAATCGATATCACAACTGAAGCAGTCGTTTCTATTCAAATGACGTTAACCGCCCCAGGTTGCCCGGTTGCCCAAACATTCCCAGGTACAGTTGCCGATGCCATTCGACAAGTCGAAGGGATTAGTGATGTAACCGTTGAACTGGTTTGGGATCCCCCCTGGACTCAAGAACGTATGACCGAAGCCGCTCGGTTAGAACTAGGATTACTATAGTTTTGGATCTTAATATGCAATTTAATTCCCCATGGTTACAATTCAATCGGCAATCCTGGCCAAATTTGAAAGAAGATATTGAGTGCGATGTCGCGATTATTGGTGCAGGAATTTCGGGAGTTTCTACGCTTTATTTTCTATTACACCATACCGATAAAAAAATTGTTTTACTTGAAAAGAATCATGTGGCTAGTGGCGCTACGGGGCATAACGCTGGATTTGCTTGTGCAGTGATGGAAACATCTATTCAACAGTTAATCAATCAGTATGGTTTAGAAAAAACAAAACGCACGTATTATGAGCTTGATCGTGGTTGGGAATTGTTGTTGGAAATTTATAATAAGTTAGATATGCAAGAGGATTTTGTTCGGATTAACCATACCAATCCTGCTTATACTTCTGTAGATAATCTTGTTTACGCAGTGACTCAAGAAATGCTCCAAGACCAAATTGGTCGTCGAAGAGGCAGTTTTCTTATTGTAGATGATGAAAAAATAAAAGAAAAAATTCCTGATGAATTGAGGAAATATATTCAATTTGTTCCTCAAGAAAAAATACTTAAGACTTTGAAAACTCAAGATAAAGCTTACATCGCCGTTTTAGTGACTATGGAAACTGCTAAAACAGCGAGAATTAACAGCGCTAAATTTTGTTATAAAGTACTGTTATATTTGCAAAAAAAGTTCCCTGAAAGATTTTTCGTGTATGAAAACACGGAAATTACTCAAATAGATATTGAATCATCGTGCGCTGTATTGCATCACGCTAGAGGGACAATTAAAACTCACGATGTAATTTTGTGTACTAATGCGTATAAGGATTTTTTAATTTCTGATAAAGAACAGAAATGTTCTGTTTTAAAATTACATGAATCACTGATGATCCGAGAAGGATATTTAGCCGCATATACGGGAGATAACTCTGACGCTTATGGAGCCGCTTTTTTTGATCATAGAGGAATGTATGAAAGTTCCCCTTATTTTTATGTGATACATACGCCACCCTCAGTTAACGAGAAAGCAGGATTAACCATTCTCGGAGGTCCAGAATATTATATTTCAGAAGATTGTTCTGCCGATTTAATACAACAGCATGCGCAAGAAAGTTTTGAAGTTGGTAAAAGATTCCTAAAAAACACCTTTAACATATCTAAAGATTCATTTGATTATTTTTGGCGTGGCATCATGGGATATACAAAGAGTGGGTTACGTTGGGTGGGGCAAGATCCGGAATATCCTCATCTCTGGTACAACTTAGGTTGTAATGGTGTTGGCATTCTCCCAGCTATTTCGGGTGGTGAGAAAATCGCCCAGTTAATGAATGGCGAAACGCTGCTTTCCTCATTATTTGATCCCCCTGAGTCAATACAGTGTCACGAATAAACCAGGAATAGCAGTATTTCATGAAATAGTGCTATTCAAATAGCAATATTACTTGAAATATTGCTACTCAAATAGTAATATTTCATGAAATATTGCTAAAGTGAGTAAAAATGTACATTTATAGAGTCAATGAGGCGCTAATTTTCGAATCCTTTGAAAGGCCATTTGTAACCGCTATTTTGGGTCCTAGGCGAGTTGGAAAGTCCATATTAGTGAGTCACTACACTCAAAATCATCCGGATCGTACATGGGTTTTCCTAAATATGGACAGTTTAGAAGAGCGTCTTCGAATTGAGAAAGGGGAGCTGGTCGCACTTATCCAAGAGAAATGTGAACGACGTATAGGGACAGGGAATAAAATTTGGGTTGTTATTGATGAAGCGCAAAAGTGTCCTACATTGTTTGATCAAATCAAATTGTTATATGACCAGTATAAAGATCAAGAAGTTATTAAATTTATTTTGACGGGATCTGCTTTTTTAACTTTACATCAATTAAGTGCAGAAAGTTTAGCAGGTCGTATCGAGCTATATCATTTAAAAGAGTTTAATTTACGTGAAACTTTATTATTACAACATGGCAAAAAACTGGATTCGATTTGCTTATTGGATTTATTAAAACAAGAAATTGATATTAAGCAATTACAAAAAATGGTAGAAGATTATTCACCATTGAGACGTCTTTCAGAACAGAGCTTATATTCATTACTTGCTTGGGGCGGATTGCCTGAAGTTTTAGAAAAATCGGAAACTAATCAGCGATTAATTTATCTTAGCAATTATTTGCAAACTTATTTAGAAAAAGATATTCGAGCGATTACAACAATCACTGATTTAAATCTTTATCAAAAACTAATAGAAATAACTGCAGAGCAAACTGGATCTGTGCGACAAGATAAAGAAATTATCGAAGCATTAGGGTGTTCCAGAGATACTTTGAAAAAGTATCGAGGTATTTTTTTGGCAACTTTGATGTATAAAGAGGTTTATCCATTTATTGGTCATTCTCTAAGAAGACTTGTAAAAGCGCCCAAAGGATATTTGTTTGATAATGGATTGATGAGTTATTTAACTGGAGTTGATGATTTAAGTGTTTTAGAAAAGACGGGCTTGATTGGGCACCGTTTTGAGAATTGGTTTTTAAAAGAGTTGCAAATTTGGCTAAATCGCGACCCTAAACGAAGTCACGTTTATTATTGGCGAACGACTGGAGGAATCGAAGTTGATTTTGTTGTTGAAAAGAAACCACTGATTTATCCTTTTGAAGTGACTTATTCAACTCATATACAAAGTAAAAAAATTAAAAATCTTGTAAAATTTTTAGAAGAAGAGCCAAAAGCTAAAATGGGATTTTATATCTATATGGGAGATTTTAGTTATGATGAACAAACAAGGATTTGTTTCGTTCCAGCCTGGGCTATTTTATGACTAATCAATGAGTGCTAAAACCTCTCATTACCTCTAGTTTAAACAGCATTTCTTTTAGCTTGAGCAAGCTGTGAGCGTCCAGTACAATGGCCAAGAGATTTATCTCAAGAAATCCATCCATGAAGGTTTAGTTTTCTCACACGGATAGTGTGAAGTATCGATAAAGATTTTTATTAATTAGATGTTCAATTCTTTTAGTCATTGATAGAAGAAAAAGTATTTTATTTTCTGAGAGTTGAAGAAATAGCGATCATATTTATGAGAAGTAGGATAAGTATTAAAGAGGATATGTTATGAAGTGGGGTAGTAAGACAAAGAGCTTAGAAGATTTTCGTAAAGCTAGTACGGAAGATTTGGATGGATGGCTTCAGCAGGGGTCAATCAAACTAGATACGACTTTTACGGTAAAAATAGGTAATACGAAGGTAAACGATTTATCTTTAATAGCTATTGCTGCCCTAGATGGTAATACGAAAATGCTTGCTCATTTATTATTGAAATCTGTAGATATGAAGAGAGCAAATAAAGAGGGTGTTGATATTATTATTGCGGCGACATTCTCTAATCAATGTGAAAGGGTATGGCAAGTAATTTTTGGTTCCATTGAAGACGCTACTCAAATAAACGATAAATTGCTAGCCCCAGTAAATCAGGTATTAAATTTTTGGCTTGTAAAAAAACATCCTTTAGAGGCATTAAAAGAACTATCGTTGAAAAACATGTTTTCATCCTCATTAATTTCATTGATCACATATGATTTATTAAAGTCTCTGTATCAAAGTAACAGACATTTACAACTGCCAAACTCTGTATTGGAACAATTAAATAATGCTTTTTTAACACGGTTAAAAGTTTTCAAAAAAGACGAAATAGATGATGCTTTTATACTTGCATTATTAAATCACATAAAAAGTTTTCCAGTAGATGATGCTATTTTTATTATTGAAGCACTGGCAAGTCAATTTTTAATTAGAAACGATAACGTCAACAATCAACTGTTGGAATTTTTGAGACGGTATGAAAAAGATATTTATATTGTAGTCCTCCTTGAGGAATTTGTATTTTCAAAAATCATTGGTATGACAGATGATATATTCTATCAATATCTGAAAAAAACAATGGAGAGCATTAATGCTCAGTTAGCTGAAAATTTAAATAAGCTTAAAAGTTGCAAAGACTCCGTCGCTCGAGGCTTATTCTCTGAGCAGCTCAATGGATTGGATGTTTGCGGAGATCTTGTATTGCAGCGCCTACAAAGAGTGATTGATACCAATCCTAGCATAGGCGTCGACGAAAATCAGTTTGATGAGGCTATTCAAGCGTTCGAGAATTGGAATTATTTAGCTAAAGAGTATCAGAAAAAGACTGATCCTATCAGCATCGCTGCAGTACGTTTTTGTTATCAAGCATCACTATCATGGGTAATGCCCAACGATTTTTTTCGAGAAAAAATTCTATCAGTTGTAAAAGATATTGATAACTATTTGGTTCGAATTAAAACGGATGAAGAGGGTAAGTTTTCAATTTTAGTGATGAGGATAGAATTCCAAATCATAGTTTCAGATTCACCGGATATCCCATTTTTAATGAAATTATTTTTTGAATCCACTGAGAATAACAAACAACGTTTTATAAATTTAATAACAGATTGGATAAAATCCTTGCGAGGGGGCCAAAAAAATCTATTCGCCTATAATTATTCATTAAACTTGTTACATGAGATTCTTAATAAAGTCGCGACAACACCCGATCTATTTCAGTTTTATCATAAAATTGCTGAGGGTTTATATAACGCACAATATTGTCAGGAAGCATTAGATGCATTCATGATGATGTATCAGAGATTAATGAAAATTGATCTTAAAAGTCGACCAACAAGCCATTGTGATTCTTGTATCACGTTTATTGAAGATCATGCTTTTGATCCTAAGCATGAATATGCAAGAAAATTATTTTTATCGGAGTGTTATTCAGAAAAAAATGATTATAAAAAGGCATTAGAATATTATTCTGAGACGCTTGAGCTTGCACGACAATTAAATGATGAGGGAAAGCTATCTTTTACCGTTCAAGCACTTTTGGAGATCGCTAAAAGTAAAAAGCAATATCAAGCGCTGATTGTTGTGATCGAGCATTATATGCAAACTCAACAATTTTCTTTAGCTGCAATAACGTGTATTGATACACTTGAGAATGAAGAGGCAAGTGTAGTCCATGAAGCGGTTGGAAAAACTCTGGAAACTTTGCTTCAATCAAAAAATTTAATAGCAATTGCTTATCATTATTCGAAATTACCGGAAAAACGCCCTGAAGATGCATTACTAAAACTATCAAATTTTCTAATTGAGTTAACTGATTTTCAAGATCAAAAAAATACAATACCACCAAATAAAATAAAAGAATTACTAGAGACGTACTTTAACATGGGCACAGAATTGCTTGAGAAGTATGATGCGGGAGCGAAAATAGCATTAAACATTTCCGGGGCTCTTGGTAATGGTAGAGCTTTACTCAGGCTTGCGGATTTATTTTCAGAAAAATTAGAACTACAAAATTATGATTTGATTCTTAATTACTTGGGCATGGCAACTCTCGTACTCTATTATCCACAAGGGCAATCAGTTTTTCCGTTCATTCAAAAGCTACTAGAAGCTACAGAAATAGAGATAGAAGATGAAATATACAATAGAATTATTCAAGCGCTTGTTTTGGCAATCTATCAACAAATTAATTTAAATTACCAGTCAGGTGATCAAGCTAATTGGCAGAGTTTATTAGGACCCATTTCAATTACAACTGTAGCTCGTCATGAGGCTGCAAGCTTTTTTATGTGGATTTATTTACGTAATACTTTAACAAAGGCTTCTCACGTTATTGAACGTGAAGCTCCTTCATTGGCAATGGAGAATTATCTAATAGCAAATGGACATGTTGCCCAAAATAATATTATCTCAGCGTATTCTGCTTATTCTAAGTTTTTAAGTTTATTAGGAAACGGATCTGAAAGAATGCTTCTTCCAATGTTTTTCGAGAACTTAGTGCCGCATCCAGAGAAAGTAGCTAGGTCTTTTCTTGAGGAGAATGTAGCAAACTTAACGTTCAAATGAAGACGGTTCTTGTAGTAATATTACCTCTCATTTTATCGCGGTATATTTTTTAAGCATTTTCTTTGAGTGGGGCTTTCTATGTGGCAACCGAGTGCAAATAAAGACATCTTAAAAAGACGAGCAGATATTTTAAAACAAATCCGAGCATTCTTTGCAAAGAGACAAGTTTTAGAAGTGGAAACGCCCATTCTTTCTCATGCGACTGTTCCTGACCCTTATATTCAAAGTTTTTCTACAGAAGTTTTATTGTCAGGAAAAAAGAAAGACTTTTATATGCAAACATCGCCTGAGTTTCATATGAAAAGATTATTGGCTGCAGGGATAGGTTCCATTTATCAAATCAATAAGGCGTTTCGTACGGATGAACAGGGGCGATTTCACAATCCTGAATTTACCATGTTGGAATGGTATCGCGTGGGGTTCAATCATCATCAATTGATGGATGAGATGGATGAGTTGTTACAGCAAGTGCTTTCAGTCACTCAAGCCATACGATTAACTTATGCAGAAGTATTTGAAGAATTTTGTGGGTTGAATCCTCATACGGCTTCTATCCATGATTTGAGAGATTCGGCTAAAGAATTTGATTTAAAAATAAATGATTTAGGTAATGATAAAGATGATTGGTTATTTTTATTAATGAGTCATCTCATAGAACCTCAACTGGGGAAATCTATACCTGTCTTCATTTATGATTTCCCGGCTTCTCAAGCGGCACTCGCAAAAATACAAATGGGAAATCCACCAGTTGCAGAACGCTTTGAAGTGTATTTTAAAGGCATAGAGCTTGCGAATGGGTTTCACGAATTAACGAATGCAGAAGAACAAAAAAAACGATTCTTACAAGATATTGAAGAAAGAGAACAAAAGAATTTGCCGGTAGTTCCATTGGATAATTATTTTATTGAAGCGTTATCATCAGGGTTGCCCAATTGTGCGGGCGTAGCATTAGGCATCGATCGCTTAATTATGTTAGCCTGCCAATGTTCGAGTATTGATGAAGTGATCAGTTTTTCTTGGGAGCGTGCTTGATGTCGAAAAGGATTTTAATAATAGGGTTAAGCATTATTGCATTAATAATGCTCATGATGGTGAGTTGCCAAAGTCAAAAAACATTACAAGGATATGTAGAAGGTCGTTACGCTTATATGGCGCCTAATTTTTCTGGAGTTTTAACGTCATTATTTGTTTCTCGTGGTGATCATGTTGTAGTAGGCCAACCTTTATATGTATTAGAACAGCAACCAGAAAGTGATATAGAAAAACAATCTGAAGCACAAAAGGAACAAACGATTGCACAATTGGAATTAGCAAAATTAACTTTAAAACGCTATCAGGAGTTAGTACGAAAAAATGCAATTGATCAAAATGCGGTAGATACTGCTCAATCCAATGTAAATGCATTAACGGCCCAATTAGCATCAACGAATGCAATGCTCACGCAAGCACGATGGTCGAGTTCTAAGAAGATCGTGAATTCCTCCCAGGTAGCTGAAGTTTTTGATACTTACTATATGGTTGGTGAGTATGTCCAAGCAGGCAAACCTGTTTTATCTTTACTCCCTCCGAATCAAATCAAATTTATATTTTTTATTCCAGAACCACAGCTGAGTGAAATTAAGCTTAACGAAGAAGTAAAGATCACATGCGATGGCTGTAAGAAAGAATCCAAAGCAAAAATTAGTTTTATATCACCTCAAGCAGAATATACCTCGCCTTTAGTTTATAGTAATGAAAGTCGAGGCAAGTTAGTCTATCGCGTTGAAGCGATCCCTGCGGAAGATCCTGCTCAATTTCATCCTGGACAACCCGTACTCGTGTCAGTGAAACATTAAGGAATGCCCTATGTTCGCCATTGATGTTCGTCACTTAAACAAAAGTTTCAATGGAAAGCCTGCTGTTATTGATGTGGCATTACAAGTAAAACCTGGTGAAATTTTTGGATTCTTAGGACCCAATGGCAGTGGTAAAACAACAACGATTCGAATGTTGTGTGGATTATTAATTCCAGACAGTGGTGAAGGGCAATGTTTAGGTTATGACATTTTAAAACAATCGAATGAAATAAAATTGCAAGCAGGGTATATGACTCAAAAGTTTAGTCTTTATGAAGATTTAACCGTATATGAAAATTTAGATTTTACTGCGCGCATTTATAATATTGACGATCGCGAAAAAAGTGTGGATGAAACCATTTCTGAATTTGGATTATCTGAATATGCTTATCAATTAGCAGGGACTTTATCAGGCGGTTGGAAACAACGGTTAGCGTTAGCAGCAGCGTTAATTCATAAACCCAAGTTATTATTGTTAGATGAACCTACTGCTGGGGTTGATCCCAAAGCACGACGAGACTTTTGGGATGAAATCAATCAATTATCTGTACGGGGTGTAACAACATTAGTAAGTACACACTATATGGATGAAGCAGAACGGTGTAATCGATTAGCTTATATTGCTTATGGTCATATGTTGGCGCACGGTACTTCTGAAGAAATTATTAATCAAGTGCATTTAAGCACTTGGATTGTCCGTGGAAGTCGTTTAATTGAACTTGCTCAGCAATTAAGAAAGTTACCAGAGATCGATCAGGTGAGTCCGTTTGGTGAAACATTACATGTCAGTGGAAAAGATCCTGAAATTTTAGAAAATGCTATCGCACCATTTTTAAATAATCCTGATTGGCAATGGGTGCGCAGTATGCCAACTTTAGAAGATGTGTTTATTAGTTTAGTTTCAAAAACAAAAGAGACGACACATGATTAATGTTGGTTGGTTTCGCTTATGGGCAGTGATTGTCAAAGAATTTATTCAAATGAGACGTGATAAAGGAACGTTTGCCATGATTGTGGCTATTCCTATCATGCAAGTGATTTTATTTGGATTTGCGATTAATAGTGATCCTAAACACCTTCCTCTTGCTGTCGTTACTTCTGATTACAGTCCATTTACGCGTAGTTTAATTCAAGGTATGAAAAATAGTGATTATTTCGATGTTAAAAAAACAATAAAAACAGAATCAGAAGCCGCACATGCATTGGCTATTGGAGAAGTACAGTTTATTTTAAATATCCCTGCTAATTTTTCTCGCGACTTAGTCCGTGGTAAAAAACCATCTGTTTTATTAGAAGTAGATGCAACAGATCCTGCTGCAACTGGAAATGCGGGTGCAGCTATGGTGAATTTATCGCAAACAGTATTGCAATATGATTTAAGAGGTATTTTAGACTCATTAAATCCTACAGGTCCTCCTTTTGATTTACGCGTTCATCGTAAATACAACCCAGATGTTATTACTCAATATAATATTGTTCCCGGATTGATGGGCATGGTGATTACTATGACTATGGTCATGATTACATCGATTGCAATTACTCGTGAGCGAGAACGTGGCACGATGGAAAATTTATTATCCACACCTGCAAGCCCCACCGAAATTATGATAGGGAAGGTCATCCCTTATATTACGGTTGGGTATATTCAAGGCGCTTTAATTTTTCTGATAGGGTATTTTTGTTTTTCAGTGCCCATTTTTGGCAGTATTATTTTATTAGCAATAACGATCATGCCATTTATTGCAGCAAATTTATCGGTAGGCTTGCTTTTATCAACCGTCGCAAAAAATCAATTGCAATCCGTACAGATGACTATATTTTTCTTTTTGCCGTCAATATTATTGTCTGGGTTTATGTTTCCATTTCGCGGGATGCCAGAGTGGGCACAAATAATTGGTGAGTTATTGCCATTGACACATTTTCTACGAATAGTGCGTGGCATATTATTAAAAGGGAATGGTTGGATTGAAGTATGGCCTGATGTCTGGCCAATTTTATTATTTTTAATTGTTGTTGTTTTGTTTGGGATTAAACGTTTCCGAAGGACATTAGATTAAAGATGCTCATTTCTTCTTTTAAAAAAAATAACCAATCTAATATTAAAAAATTATTTTTAGTGCTCGTTGGACTATTTTCTTTTTCTAATGTTTATGCGGATGTTACACAAAATCCGAGACCTTTTACTGTGCTTCAGGTAGAGCCAAAAGAACCGCCACTGATTCCATATGACTCCAAAAAATCGTTTATCGAGCAAATTGCTGTCCATGGTAAATTGCGTCTTCATCAATTTGTTCGTGATTATGCAAAATTATCTGATCAAAGTTCTTTAACTTTTGCGGGTGGCTTAAATTTTTTAACCCCAACAATTTTTAAATATTTTCAGGCTAATGCAAGTTTTTATACAGAAGAGAGTTTGCATTTGTCCGGTGGAGACAGTAGAAGAATTGATCCTTCTTTGCCTCCCAAAGCAGTCAACGTGGTTGGTCAAAGTTATTTGCAATTTAGAAGTGAAACATTGTTATTTCGTGCAGGGAATCAATTAATTAACACGCCTTGGATGAATGCAGCAGATTCGCGCGAAATTCCAGCAACATTTACAGCACTCTATGGAAAATATTCACCAGTAAAAAATATTGATTTTATTTTTTTAAGAGCTTTTGCATTTAAAGAGCGTATTAGTAGTCAATTTACTCGTACTAATCTTTATAATTCGAGTAGTGATGGGACATCAATTCCTGGATTAGGTAGTACCACAGACAGTGGTGCACTAGCATTTGGTTTACAAGGTGGTAACCCTGAACGTGGTGCAAAGGTTTGGTATTACCAATTTTATGATTTTTCAAAATTATTCTATGTCGATGGAACCTACAAGTTCCCAAAAAATGCCTCATCATTACGATGGTTTTTTTCAGGACAAGCATTGTACGAAACCGCTGATGGTAAAGATGATATTAATAGGGTGACAGGAAAAACGGTTGGTTCCAGCGCGTTGGGTGCTTTGGTCGGTGTTGAGACTCCTTCTGCAGAATTTAGTGTCGGTTATAACTATATTCCCACGAGAGTAAATGGATTTAATGGGGGTGGGATTGTATCTCCGTATACTTCAGGATATGTGAGTGATCCTTTGTATACAAAATCGATGATTGCAGGTCTTGTTGAGAAAGGTGCAGGACAAGCTTTTAAATTAACCGCCATTTTTTATAGACTTGAAAAACAACTACAAATCGAATCTAGTTTTGCTTACTACTATACAACGCCGCATCTTCATAATACGAATGAATTTGATTTAGACATTGAATATGCTTTCAAAGGTAAGTTAAAAGGATTTTATATTCGTAATCGCATTGGGATTCTGAATGGAAATCAAGTCACAGGTACATTTGTTTTCAATCGAGTGATGTTGCAATATGTTTTTTGATTTGGAAAATTGTTTAGACTAATAGAATCTAAGCTCCAAGATAAACGATGGAAGCCCACATGCTGGCGTAAATAATAATCATCAATCCCAACATGCCAGAAGCCCAGAAAGCATATTTGTTTCTCGTGATACTCCAAATAATAACGTATTTAGAAATAAAGCTAGCAAGAATAGCGATGCTAATGTTATTCAATGCTTGCACGGCAGTAATTTGATGTGAATGATGTAGCGCTGAGACAGCTAAAATAACGCCTTGAATTTCAAATAATCCTCCTAAGAAAGAAGCGAATTGAGCACCCAGATTTCCCAATGAACGTTGTGCCAGTGTAATGATAATCAGCATGACAAACAAAAGTATAGCGAGTTTAAAAGCCGCGCCGAGCGCGAGAGGATTTTTAGGGCTAGGGAAATGGTCCGCATTTGATTTGTCAGTAATCGCTAATATAAGGCCCGTCATAATAAAAATATCGAGTAACATGGGCAATGCAGTTATCTGTAAGAGATCTGGCGAAGCTAAGTAAATAATTAATAATACTTTCAGAAACATAGCAATAGTTGAAAAAACAACGGCATGGGCGCCAGCAATTTGACTCGTCATTTTCTTTTTAATTTCTTGTGACAATGTAGCAGTAGCAGCCGTACTGGACACAATACCTGCTAAAAAGCCTGATAATAAAATGCCTGTTTTTGCACCGAAAATACGAATCGCTGCATAAGCACCAAATTGTAGTAATGCAATGATTAATACTAATAAACCAAATCTTTGAGGATTTAAAATAAGCAAAGGTCCCATATTTCTATCAGGTAAGAATGGCACGATCCCAATCGCTAATACCAAAATAATAACAGTGGCTTGCATCTCTTCTGCTTTTAGTTTTTCGCGTGAGAAAGTATGTAGTTTTGTTCTAGCCATCAAAATAATTAAAACAATGATGCCAATAATTAAAGCAAGAAAAGAGTCTTTATAGGCAAGAAATCCCAACGCATAAGTGACTACTGCAGCGACTTCAGTTGTAAATCCAATGTCTGGGTTAGTTTCACTTTTACTACTCGATAGAAAATATCCGGCAATGACAATACCGCCAACGAATAAAGTGATCGACAAAGAAACGAAAGGTAAATTGATGCTAGCGGCAATTGCGCCCAACAAACTAAATAATACAAAAGTTCGGGAACCCAAGGGTTGTGAACCAATGGGATGACTGCGTTCACGTTCGATACCAATGAGCAATCCCAAAGCGAGTGCGATGAAGAAAGGTTGTATTTTTAAAATCAGTGCAACTGAGTCCATTAATTTCAATCCTTGAAGAGCAGTATTAATAGTACAAGACTAGTAGAATTCCTTTATTCTGTCGATTTTTTTATTAGCATTTGAATGCAGTTAGACTCCATTGCTCTCTCGTTTGTCATCCCTTGCTCTGCGAAAGATCTCAAGATAACGCTGAGATCCTCTCAAAGAACTTCAAATAACTTGTTGATTTTTAGTAGCCCGGGTTGCGCGAACGCTCACCCGGGCTACAAGAGAAAAGTTCTTTTTCAATGTTTTCCTCCAAGGGGTTAGGGCAGTCAGGATTGACAGAAAAAGCAACCGAGTTTTATTGCAGTAATTTTTACGTATTGAAGTGATGTTAAATGTTATTTACCGCGAATCAGTAATACAGGTGTCGTTGCGATTCGAATAACGCCCTCTGCTACGCTACCTAAGATCAAATGATTAAACCCACGACGACCATGAGTGCCAATGATCAATAAATCAGCCGGCCATTTTTTTGTTTCATCTACGATTTTTTCAGCAATTCTTCCCTCAAATGGCTTGAGCTCAACGAGTTGGCTTTCAAATTTAACGTTTGATTGACGAGCGATTTCTTCCATTTTATTTAAAATTTTCTGTCCTTCTTCTCTACATGAAGCTGAAAGCGCATCATAGTCAATATAGGTCTCGCCGTAGTTTACAAAATTTTCATCTACAACATGAATAATTCGTAAATTAGCTTTTTGATCTTTAGTCAGTTGAATCGCTTCTTGTAGTGCTAAATTTGATGTGTTACTGCCATCAATGGCCACCATAATGTTTTTGTATGTCATGGTATTTCCTTAAGTTATCTTATTCATTTTTGGAACAACTACGGGAACATGTAAATTTTTATAATAATGGAAAAACGATAGTGGATTCTGACATATAAAATTAGTAGGATCCACGTCGTTTAATCAAAAATAATTGCAGCAACTTCATAAATAAAAACAAGGCTGATGGAATGGATGCAACTAACGGTAGTTTTGGATCAAAAAAACTAGTTTCCTTAGCAGTAGAAAATCCTCACCTAATCATCGTTTTATGCATGTTTATTATTATTCTTGGAGTGCTTTCTCTCTTTAAATTGCCGAAAGATTTGTTACCCTCAGCAAATTTACCCGCTGTTCAAGTTATTTCTTTTTATCCTGGTATGCCTGTTAAAGATGTAGAACAAACGCTGACGGCACGTTTTGAACGTAACACAGGACAGGCCATAGGAATTCAACGACAAGAATCTAAATCTTTAGTGGGTGTTAGCATCGTAAAGAATTTTTTTACGTCGGAGACTGATCCAAATTTTGCAATATCGCAAACGACTTCACTGGTCATGTCGGTTCTAGGACAGCTACCGCCAGGTACGCTACCTCCCTATATCCTTCCGTTTGATCCAATGGCAGCGGTGCCGCTGGCTTTAGTTGTTGTTAATCAAGATGAGCAAACTATTGAACATATTTATGATACAGCACGTTATGATGTGCGCAATGCACTGCAAGCAATTCCCGGTGCTATTGCGCCAACGGTCATGGGGGGAACACTGAGAGAAATCGTTGTTTACCTCGATCCTAAAAAGATGAACGATTATAATTTTTCTTTAGTGAGTGTTCTGAATCGGCTTTCGCGTCTTAATTCTTTCATCCCTTCAGGGGATATTAAAATCGGAAATTTGGATTACCAAATTGAAAGTAATGCGCTTGTTGAAAACATTTCTGAAATGGATAATTGGCCGCTACGTGCAGAATATGGAGTCCCTGTTTATCTGAAGGATATTGGACATGCCAAAGATTCAGGCTTAATTCAAACTAATGTAGTTTTAATCGATGGTAAAGAACGTGTTTATGTACCGGTCTATCGCCAACCTGGGGGAAACTCAATTCATGTTGTTGATGAGGTGAAAAAATCTATTGAGAATCTTCAAAAAACATTGAGTGTTACTAATCCTACAAAATTAGATCTTGTCGCTGATCAGTCGTTTTTTATTCGTCATGCAATTTCGAGTATCACTGGAGAAGCGTTGTTAGGCGGTGCCTTAGCTGCTTTGATGATTTTTCTTTTCTTGGGTAATCCAACCGCAAGTACGGGAATTTTACTTTCTTTACCACTGTCATTATTGGTTGCTTTTATCGGTTTGAATGCAACTGGACAAACTATCAATGCGATGACTTTAGGTGGGCTTGCCTTATCAGTAGGAGTGTTAGTAGATAACTCTATTGTTGTACTAGAAAATATTAGTAAAAAATTAGAAACAGGAAAATCTGCTTACCAAGCTGCGCTCGTGGGTGCCTCTGAAGTAGCAATGCCTGTCCTTTCATCAACATTGGCAACATTAATAGTATTTTTTCCCGTTATATTCCTGACAGGTATTGTAAAAATTCTTTTTGCGGCGTTGGCAAAATCAGTTATGTTCGTTATGGTCGGTTCCTATTTTATTGCTATGACAGTCATGCCACTCTTTGCATCACGTTTTCTACGTTACCGACCATTAGAGCAGTTGCCTGGTTTTTATATATTGACACAGTCTTTAATGCATCGCCTAACTGAATTTTATGGCAAGGTACTCATTGTCGCGCTTCATTACCGCAAGTCAGTGCTTTGTGGTGCAATTACTCTATTTGTTGTCAGCATGTTATTAACGCCATTCATTGGGAGAGAACTTTTCCCAAGAGCTGACGCAGGGAGTTTTATTCTTGATGTCAGATTAGCTTCTGGGACACGCATTGAGGTGACCACTGATTTTGCTAAAACATTTGATAAAAAATTAAGGGAATGGATTGAACCTCATGATTTAAAAATGATTATTGCTAATGCCGGTGTTGGATATGGGTTTCCTGCAGCATTTACTCCTAACGTAGGGTCTCAAGATGTTTTCTTTAACATTGAATTAACGAAAGATAGTCATCACACGTCACAGTATTATGCAAAAATTATTCGTGAACATGTACAAAAAGAATTTCCAGAAGTACAGATGGGCGTTGAGTTAGGTGGTTTGCTCACTTCTGCATTGAATATGGGAGCAAGAGCGCCCATCGATGTGCAAATAGAAGGACCTGAGCTTAAAAAGTCTTATAGCATTGCACTAGCCCTTGTTGAAGAAATTAAAAAATTACCTGGGGCAGTTGATGTGAGAGTACAGCAACGATTCGACGATCCTCTGATTTATGTCGATATTAATAGGAACAAAGCCATGAGCTTGGGAATTTTCACGGATGAAGTGGTTAAAAATATTGATAGTGCAGTTACGGGAAGCTCAACCTTTGATACCACTAACCTTTGGGTAGATCCTAAAACAGGGATTGATTATTTCTTAGCAGTGCAGTTTCCTCAAGAACAAGTTTCTAGTTTCGAACAGTTAGCTAACATTCCTATACAAGGTTATGGACGAAATCGTGTCCTACCTTTAAGTCAAATTGCTAACATTAGTCAAAAAACAGGATGGACTCAAATTAATCATGTGAATTTTCGGCCCGTTATTAGTGTTTATTTAGATGCACAAGGACGTGATATTGGAGGGTTATCAAAAGATGTTTTAAATGTCATTAAAAAAAGCAGTATCCCTGAAAATTATTCGGCACATATTCGCGGTGAAATTTCTGAGATGCATGATTCTGTGCAATATTTGGGAGGAGGATTTATTTTAGCGGCGATGTTAGTGTATTTAATTTTAGTCGTGCAGTTTAGATCGTTTTTACTCCCTCTCATTATTATGACGACGGTTCCGATGGGATTGATAGGAATTGTATTGATGTTACTGTTAACAAAAACTTATTTTAGTATTCAGGCTGCGATAGGTGCCATTTTTATGATTGGTATTGCGGTTGCGAATGGTGTGTTGCTCATCGAATTTATTTCTCACCATGTTAAATTAAATAGTCATATTGATATGGGTATTGTGATGGGCGCGCAAGCACGATTACGTCCAATTCTCATGACATCATTGGCCGCAATTCTTGCATTGATTCCTATGGCGATAGGTATTGGTCATGGTTCTGAAGCGAATATCCCACTCGGTAGAGCTGTTATTGGAGGACAATTACTCTCAACAATACTGACGCTTTTCTTAGTGCCTATTCTTTATCGTTTTTTTGTTCATAGTTCTAGCCCAATAAAAGAAGTATCAAAATGAAAAATATAATACCAATTTTATGTATCATGTTTTTTCCAACTAGCCTTTGGGCAAGTAAAGCCCCACCGATATCTATTGATAAAGTGATGCAATTAGCAGAGAAAAATAGTCCTAAGTTAGCTGCTGCTAGATTTCATGAAGTTGCTGCAAAAAAATCTATTGATATTGCAAAAGCAAATTATTATCCCAATGTGCGAGTTGAAGCGATTGATAGTGGCGGATTTCCTGGTTCATCTGCACTAACGGAAGTTAATGGTTTAATGGATTCTCCATTTCGTAGTAATTTCTCAGCAGGTGTCGTTGCTCAGCAAACGGTTTGGGATTTTGGTCGAACAATTCATGATGTTAAGGCTACAAAACATGAAGCAGAGTATGCATATCATGATACTAGGGTATCAACTTATGAAGTAAAACAACTCGCGTTAAAAACATTTTATGAATGCACTTATTTTAAAACACAAAGTGATCTTTGGGGACGTCTTGCGCATGAATCTAGTATTATCACTAAAGAAGCTCAACACTTTGTGAACACAGGTCAACGTTCTATTGTGGATAGGTATTTATCCAAAGCGCAAACTGAAGAAGCCTATACTGCACAAGCTTTTTTTAATGAACAGTTAATAAATGCGACGCGCGAACTAGCAGTCATTATGGGGGTGTCTGATAATTCATTTTCTTGCCCTTCATTACCAGTCAAATTAACGTCTTCACTGAATCCTGATATGGGTTTTGAATCGAGTCCTTATTTAGCGCGAATTATTGCTGGTTCTAAAGCTGCAGAGGAAAGATTACAACAGCAAAAATCGCGTTTTTATCCAAAGATTATTGCGGTTGCTAGTGCTGGTCAATTAACAGATGTACGTCTTGTGAAAAAACAAAATTATGCTGTTGGCATAGGTGTTGTGCTTCCTATTTTCGATATGCATACCAGCGGTGAGATCCAACATGCATCCGCAATTTCTTCTGCCAAAACGCATGAGATAGCTGCAACCAAACAATATTTAGGTGAAATGAATACTAGATATGATGTGACTATACAAGCATCAAAAGTACGCTTACAACATCTAGCTGATGAGCTAACATTGGCTAACAAGGCTTTTTCTGTTGCAAAAAAACGTTATTTTTCTCTCGAAGGTGAGTTAATCGATCTAAGAGAAGCATTCCGTAATCTTTCACGTGTTGAAACAGAAATCCAAGAAACACGGACAAGACTATTACAAGCGAGCGGTTCAAAGGCTTTGTTAAATGGTAGTAAAGGAACATAGATTTAAAAATGTTTTAAACTACATTCGAGAGGTATATTGATTTAAACAGATATTCCAAAAACTGCAACCATTATCATGATACAAGTCATTAAGAAAAATAAAATGGTTTGTAAGATAGAGAATATATTTTTTATTTTTTGATATACAAGCAAAGTTGCTTCAAGGGCTTGTAACGCATAATAAATAGCAAAAGCACGAGAAGCCAAAGTGATAATTTCAAAAATATTGGTTGACCAAGTAAGCCCAATAGCAATAATGGAAAGCATCAAATAATTATTGTTAGGTTTTAAACGCTTGGAAGAAGCTTCAGAAAAAAGACCTCCAGCGCTCACTGTATCTGCAATGGCTGCGCTGAATTGACTTAATATAGCAGCAATAATCAATATATAAGGTAAAACAATGGCAACTTTAGCACTAATATCAATGATGGAAGTTTCATTGATTGAATGAATAGTATTAAATGCCACTAGAGAGAGTCCCACAAAAACAACGTAAATAATTCCTGAAATAATTTGCGCATAGCGCATAGTTTTTACGCGCATACTCGCGTTATAAGTTAATCCCAAAAATCGTGAGGTTTCAAAACCTTGAACAATGATGATTGTTCCAAGTAACTGACGAATAGCTTCCATACCAAATTTAGGAGTAGTAATTGCTAGCTGCCAGCTGTGAGTATTTACAAGATTAAGATTATAAATAATGAGCCCGATGATCATTGAAAATATTATCGAAAGCTTAAAGTTAACAGCATATTCTTCTAAAAATTCCAGTTTTTTAAAACCTCTAAATTTTCCAACAATCCCAATAAACCCAAGTATTAGAGTTGCAATTGAATTGGCAATCAATTCATCTTTGGAATTTATACTGCGTAAGATAAATAGAGATAAGAGCTTAATGTAAAATGGAACTGAAATTAAATAAGCGAGCCCAAGCATCGGATATGAAATATGTTCTAATCCAGCGATCAAACCACTTGCCCTAGACTCGACCATCTGTGGTTCAAGATAAGATATATTGAATCGTATAATATACCCCATGATATAAGCGAGTGAGACCATTCCTGCTGTAGCAAAAAGTGCATATTTTCCCAATATTAATATGAAGAGAGGTGTTACTACGAGGAAGCCACTACCAATAATGGAAGCAAGTGGAGTTACAGTTGCTTTCCAAGTGTCTGAGTATCGAATTTTTTTTAAAAAGGATAAAAAAATAAAAAATGTAGTAAACAATATGATGATGATACTGTTCACAAAATGGTGAGGTGGCATGTTGCTTATCCTTAAGAAGTAATCGGGGCAGATTCAATCGCTTTTTTGTAACCTTATGATTTCATTCTACAATTTCTTTCTACTTCTTCTCACAAGATGAACTAAAACAGGCGGTGAACTTAAGATAACAATACCTAAAATTAAAATTAATTCATAAACCCACACACTGCTTACTCCGATTTCTTTTGGTGGGAGAAAGCCTAATACAACGGCAATAAGACATGCCAATATGCCAACGATCCCAATGACCCATACCGTTGTAAGCCCAGGAATTTTAAAGGGCCTTGGTTCATCGGGTTTGTTATAACGTAGATAAATAACCGCTGCGAACATGAAAATATAAACAAACATCCCCAATTGGGCGGTGAGTGTACTTAAGATCCAATATGAACTGTTGACGCTTGGCATCAATAAAAAGATGGAACAAAGCAAAGTAAATATAATGCCTTGCAATATAAGTAATGGAATAGGTGCTCCATACTGATTAACTTTTTTTAGAATAGCAGGCACTTCAATATCATAAGTTGCTGCCAGTAAACCTTTAGTGGGTCCAATGATCCAAGCAGACACACTACTCAATCCCCCTAAGATAATGAGTATGACGATGACAGGTGTCATCCAAGACATGTTATAAGCACTAAAGAAAATATTGTAAGCATCTACTAATCCTGATACTAAACTTAATGTTTCGTGAGGAACAACAATCGCAATCGCTAAAGAAGAAAAGACTAAACTAGCTAAAATAATAAGCGCTGAATAAAGTAATGCGAGTGGATAAGAGCGTTGGGGATTTTTTACTTCTTCGGCATGTACCCCAGACATTTCAATTCCAACCAAACCAAACAAAATACCCGTAAAGAAAGCGAGGTTTTTCATTTCATTAGGACCAGGAAGAAAAGTTTTCCATTCAAAATGAATTTGCGAAGTATTACCTATAGCTAACCACACAACGCCTAATCCAATGATAAAAATCATGGGAAGTATTGTGCCAATCAGTGCGCCCAACGCACTAATCCAGCTGGAGATCCGCATACCAAAGAAATTTAAAAAAGTAGCAAACCAAAATACGCCAATGACACATCCCCAAAGATAATATTGATTTTCAGCTAACGTAGGATCAATCAGATAGGCAAATGTGCCAGCAAGAAATGCCAAAATAGTAGGATACCAAACAATGTTATAAATCCACTGAAGCCAAATAGTAAAAAAACCACAACGTGGTCCAAAAGCTTCTCTCACCCAAATATAAATACCACCTGTGTTTGGCCATGTTGTTGATAGCTCGGCAGAAGCTAGCGCGGTAGGAATAAAAAATATGATGGCAGCAACTAAATAAAAGAATACCAGTGAAAAACCATACTCTGCGCCAATAGGCAATGAACGCAAACTGTCGACAGCAATGACGTTGATCATGACCAAAGAAAAAATACTAAGGACTCGTTTTCTAGGTGTTTCAGATAAGTTGAGCATATTGAATGATATTTCCTATAAATAAGTAGCTAGCAATTCACCTAATTTTATTTCAGAATTTTCGGTAAGGTTTGCTAAAGATAAATCACGGTTTTCACTGAATAAAACAATGACGGTAGAGCCAAATTTAAAATATCCCAATTCATCACCCGCATTTAAAGTAATTGCTGGTGAGTCTTCATATGAGTATTTCCAACGTTGAATTTTATTTTGAGAAGACGGTGCTACATCACCATGCCAACTGATATGAATACCATTCACAATCATGGCGCCCACTAATATAACAGCCATTTCACCATAGGCTGTATCGAATAAAGTGATCACTCGTTCATTACGCGCAAATAATTTGGGAATCGCACTAGCCGTTGCTTGATTGACTGAAAATAATTGCCCTGGCACATAAATCATTTCACGCAGAGTGCCTTTGATAGGCATGTGCACCCGATGATAATGTCTCGGTGCTAAATAAAGTGTCGCGTATTTGCCATTATAAAAGTAACGTGCACTATCATCGCCTGCCAAAAGTTCTTCTAAAGTATAGTCATGTTTCTTTGCTTGAATTAACCGCTCTTGCTGAATCATTCCAAATTGACTGACGACTCCATCAACAGGTGATCCTACTTGATGAGGATCCTTCACCCAAGGGCGTAATCCAGGTTTTAAATGACGAATAAAAAAGCTATTTAAATTTTGATATTTCTCAATATCAGTTTCTACCGCTTCGCTTAAATTGACTTGATATATCCTGATAAATCGACGAATAGACCAATTTTTAAATCCACGATGTGTCGCATGCGCCAACTTGGCAGTAAACCTGGAGTACAAATGGTGCGGAACGAGGTACTGTAGAGCTATTTTTAAATAGGCAGTTAACTTCATAAGGTTTCAAGTCTTTAGTGTGTGTCTTTTGAACGAAGTGCCAATCCTACCTGGATTCTGGGTAATCCTCAAATGGGAATCGTTCTAGGAAGTTCGCCATAAATCAACCGGATAAACAATGGTGGCTAAAAGGCGCCGCCTATTCGAGTCAATTCAGAGGTTCTCCTTTAGGCGGTTTCAACCTATGTAACGATAAAATTTCTTTGCTATTTTTGTACAGCCTAAGGATTTAAATACGCATTTGCTGCGTATACGTTTTACTGCTCATCCTAATTAGAATTCAAAATCAGTAATAAATTTTTTATCTATAAAAAAACAAAACTTAAAAGAAAAAGTACGGATGAGTATCTCGCTTCATGAGTCACCACCACAAGAGTCTTAGTTAACCAATTTAATAAAAATATTGCTGAATTATTTTTAACGGAAAGCGATAAGAAGGTGCAGACATTTTTCTTGTATTGAAAGGACACTTTTTAATGGCTATTTATAAAGTAATGGATTCCAATGAATTAAATGAAGTATTCAAATTCAGATACGATGTTTATGCTGAAGCGATGGGCAAGCGCTATGATTACTATGATCTTGGCAAGAAACAAATTTATGAAGATCTAGATAATAATGCTCGAATTTATGTTATGAGAGATCCTTCTCGAAATCTTATTGGAACGGCACGAGTAAATTACAATTCAGAATATTTGTTGGATAAAGAGCTCGTAGGTTTGGGAATTGATAAGACAATTTTTGAATCTAAATCATATTGCATGGTTTCAAAACTTATCATATCTCCGAATTATTGGAAAAGTGGAAAATCCGTTATTTTTGTGAAACAAATATATAAAGAGATATTAGAAGATAATATTGATTTTGTTATTATTTATTGTTTTGATAAAACATTATCATTTTTTGAAAAATTTGGGTTTATTAAAATCCATGTAAAAGATCAATATAGGTTTTACAAGAAAATCAATGTGTTGATTCTTGATGTGAAAAATAAAAAATGGCTTAAAAAAATTAAATCCCCGCTGTATAAAATACATGAATTAATTAATGCTTATTGAGGAGCTCCCATGTCAGGAATGGAACGATTAAAAAAGAAAATAGAAAGTGCTCAGCTTGTTGTAAAAGATAAGTTAGAAACAGTCTACGAAACTCATCAAATGTTTCCAAAAGAAGTATATATAAGGATTTTGTCTGCTCAGCATCATTTGAATTATGGAGTTCAACGTCATTTTCTGATTGCTGCCAGTCATCCTGATATGGCTCGCAAAAAAAAGTTGCGTCATTTTTTGTATGAATTTGCAAATGAGGAAGAATTGCATTATTTAATTGCAGAGAGAGATCTTGAAGAGTTAGGTGTGAAACCTCTGCCTTGTCCTTTTGATGTTGAATTATGGAGGGCCTTTTTTGATAAAGTGGTTTATACGAATCCATTCATACGTTTAGGTGCTACTGCTGTACTTGAAAATATACTGGGGAAATCGTTAGAAGTTTTTAATAAACTTTTAACAAATACTCGGTATCTTACTGAAAAGAATACTCGGTATATCATTATTCATAAACATGAAGCATTGCCGCATGGAGATGAAGTTCTTGCTGCTCTGGAAGAGGCTAAATTAAAAGAAAATCATTTTCAGGATTTAGAACAAGGTGCATTAAAGGGAACCATAATATTTTTGCGATTATTAGATTGGGCTTTGTTTGGAAAAGAAGCGTATTGATAACATATAACATATAATATATTCATTTTGAGATTTTGAATGTAAACCATTTTATGCGAAGTTCCTTTGATGTGCATGTACACTCGATGATAATGTCTAGATGCTGATTTTTTTGGAGGGCCGTTAATGCCAATTAAGGCAATCATATTCGATCTATACGGTACGTTGATCGATTTTAAACAAAAATCTTTTATTAAAGAGTTGTCTGCATATTTAGGAGTTTCGCCAAAATCAGTCGCTGAGAAATTATTTAAAAATTATTTACATATTGCTTTTGAAAATACATCTTTAATGATCAGCACTTTGTTAAAAGCCCTTTTTAATCAGGAGCCGAAACAAGAAATAGTCTCAGGCTGTATCAGTATTCTTGAAAAATATCTTCGTGAAGTGAAATTGAAGCATGGCGTATTAAATACACTCAGTTTTTTTAAAGCTAAGGGATATCAACTGGGCTTAGTATCAAATTTAGCAAGTTCGTTTAAGCAGCCTGTGTATCAACTTGGACTATATAAGTTTTTTGATGCCATAGTTTTTTCTTGTGACTGTGGTTTGACAAAGCCCAATTCTGAAATTTACCAATTAATTTGTCAGTCTCTCAAGATTGATGCTGAAAGCTGTTTGTTTGTTGGGGATTCATTTCCTAATGATTATCAAGCGCCAAAGAATTTTGGCATGCAGGCATTCCTCGTTGGAGAAAAAGCCAGTGATAATGTTAGATCTATACATAGTGTAAATGATTTGGGTTGGTTGAATTTTGACGCTGATTTTGAAAAATTAATCTATCTCGGAAAAAAAATTAAGTTCAATGATAAAGATTGGCATATGACAGGTATTGAAGCATTGTCGGACGATGAGTCAGGGCGCTACAACATGGTTGCAAGAGTGATGCTTGAAGAGAACAGCCAAGCAAAGTGTACGGTGTACATCAAGCGCTTTGCCACGCCAAGCTCTATTCAAGTGGAAAAATTAGCTTATGAAATTTACGGTATGGTAGGTTTGTCAACGTGTCAAACGGGTATCTTAGAAGGGAAAGAACCTTTATTGATGACGTCAGAAGTAGCAGGAGAAGCTTGGGATATCCAGTATGCAGAAAAAGTAGCATACGAAATTGGTCAATATACTGGTATGGCATATATGTTTTCAAATGCTGATTTTAGACCACGTAATGTGTTACTAAAAAAAAGTGCGCTGGGCAATAAAATGCAGTTGATTGATTTTGAGCATTGCTTTTTTAACGTTGCTTTAGATTTAACAGGGTTAAATGATGTGAATAATCCGCTTACTTTTAATGCGATGTGTACAGAAGAAATTTCGGCAAGAAGAAGGCATACAGTGCTATCTCCCAAACATATTAAAAGAGCCGTAATTTCATTTTTTGGATCTTTGCCCTCCACCGAAAAAATATTGTCAGCTTACAAGTCAGGATGCCTTGATACTTTTTCAAAAGTTCGTGCAATTCAAGAAAATATAAAAGATTTATTTCATAAACAAATTTTGTTTGATTCTTCCCCCATGATGATTGGAACACATGCGTATCGTCGAGCGATGGCAAATATTGATATTGAAGAAATGATGGTGCGTATTAATCAGGATATTTCAGAAACTAACTTACTTTGGGAATAAGTATTTTTATGAAAACGTTTGATTACGATTATACGGTAACAATGGGTGACACTAATGCTATGGGTAATATGTATTACCTTAATTATTTTAGATTGGCAGGTCACGTCCGAGAATTATTCGTGAAAACATGTGTTGCTAACTGCAACCAGCATCTTCAAAACAACTTGGTTTTGAGTACTAAGAACGCCCACTGTGATTTTAAAATTCCTTTTTTTCTTTATGATGATTTAGTTGTGAAAGTTTACTTTACGTGTCTTCAGCGTGTTTCAGTAAAAATCCATTTTGATTTTGTGATGAAGGATCAAGAAAAATTATGTGCTTCCGCTTGGCAAACAATCGTTTTCAAGAATGCTTCTCGTAAAACCTGTCGAATGCACGATGATTTTAAAAAAGCTTTTGAAACATATTTATGTGATTTACCCGACAGTGACTAATCCGATATATAAATTACAGATGATTCATTCAATGTTTCATGTATAATTTCCGTTTCTAAAAACGGATTTTAAAGACCTTTCGATGATATTGAACTTTTCAGCCCCTGAATTATTCCTAGTATTATTGGTTGTTACCATAACTATCGCTTTGATCGCCCAAAAAGCCAGTCTGCCGACACCTATTGCTATGGTGGTTGGTGGAATGGCATTGGGAAGTATTCCGGGTGCTCCATCTGTGCCTTTGGATCCTGAGTATGTTTTTATTTTATTTTTGCCTTTGTTATTGATGGAAGCGGCGTACTATACCTCGCTACGAGATTTCAAAAGTAATATGCGACCTATTAGTCAGTTGGCGATTGGACTGGTGCTTGCGACGACTTTTGCCGCAGCAGCCATACTCAAGTGGCTTATCCCCAGCATCAGTTGGGCAGCGGCTATAGCTTTTGGGGCTATTATTTCTCCTCCAGATGCTGTAGCAGCAACGGCTATCACTCGTCGTTTAAAAGTACCTAAGCGAATCATCACTATTTTGAGTGGGGAAAGTTTAGTGAATGATGCAACGGGCTTAGTTGTTTATAAATTCGCGGTTCTTGCTGTCGTTGCGGGCAGTTTTTCTATGCTGAGTGCAAGTATCTCTTTTGTATGGGTTGTTATCGTTGGGAGCTTAGTAGGGTATTTTACAACCGTGCTTTATCTGCGGTTGTATCCTTACATTAAAGATCACACGATT
>JAFEDO010000170.1 GCA_018241565.1 Pseudomonadota bacterium | reverse complement strand
TTTCTATTCCATTCATTTCATGAATCCCTAAATTTTTATTAAAAGATACTTAACAGTGCCATCACACCAAAGACGGTAATCATAACACCGGATGCGATATTAATGCCTCGAAAAATTTTACGCGACATTCTATTTCTGAAAAAAGAGGCGCCACTACTCAGCAACAACCACCAGAGTAAACTTCCTAAAATAATTCCTGCTACTAATACCGTTGCTTCCATCAACGTATTGTCGATACTACCAAGACCTAATCCTGCAAAAATTGCAACGAACGCAAGTATGGTCATTGGATTCGTTAGTGTCAGAAAGAAAGTTGTTAAAAATGCATGCCACAAATCTGGTGTCTCACTATTAATAGGATCTTTCTCTGCAGGTTTCGATAATAAATCTTTTATGCCCAAAAATAATAAAAATACCCCACCCACTCCCCTAATCCATAAATATTGATTCGCTAAAAATTCTGATATGTATGTCAAACCAAAAGCGGCAATACATCCATAGATGCCATCTGCTACCGCTGCCCCACAGCCTGTTGCAAATCCACGTTTAAATCCATCGTTAAGCGACCGATGAATGCATAAAATACCGATCGGCCCAACAGGCGCCGCTATCGCTAAACCAACAGCAAGTCCTTTTAATAAAAGAATGAACATCTTTGTTAAACTCCCTTCATGAGCAATAGGGCCTAACCGCATTACCATTCTCTCAATAACTTCTGAGTAAGAGTGCGCGTGTCATCCTCCGGTAAGCTTGTCATCCTGAGCGAAGCCGAAGGATAATACAAAAAAGCAATGGAGCTTGCCCAACCAAAACAATAAATTTTATTTAAAATCAACAAGTTACACTACCTTAGCCCGCCCCGTTCCACGTGAAACACGGTAGATAAAGGCCTTTCTACAAAGTCTCCTAACTTATCTAATTCTGTTGCCGTCAAAAATATTTGAGCATCAAAGGAATCCAGTAAATCTGAAACTTTCTTTCGCCTTGATGCATCTAGTTCAGCAGCTAAATCATCCATCAAATAAATACAGGGCTTTTGTATTTGCTGCTGTAGCAATACACCTTGGGCAAACTTTAGAGCACAAATTAACCACTTCTTTTGTCCCCTAGAAAATATGTCTTCTACTAACGCATTCTGCGAATAAATCTTTAAATCTGCCCGATGTGGTCCATGTTCTGTGTACCCTAACATCTGCTCTCTTTGAATAGACTTTTCTAAAATTTCAGAAAGCTCTTGTGACTCGCTCCACCCCCGCTGATATTTCAACGCAACTTCTTCTCCATTTAAACTGGAATACACTTCATTAAAAATTGGAGTGAAAAGCACTAAATATCGTTTTCTCATTTCATCGATCTGCTCTGCTCCCAAAACAATTTCCCTGTTCCATATTTCTATTTGATGCCGATTGATATCTCGAAGAGCGGCGTTTCTTTGCTGGATAGCAATATCGGTTCTTCTCCAGATAGACATGAACACCGGTTCCACGTGGAACACTCCCCAGTCCAAGAATTGGCGTCGATACTTGGGTCCAGAGTCTAAGATACGGTAACTTTCGGGATGAATTAATTGTATAGGAAGAATTTCTGCGAGTTCTGCGATTGATTTTTTATTTTCAGAATTGACTCTGATTCGAGTATTTCCTCCCCGACCTTTTTCTATTCCAACGCCAGTACCCTCTCTCGTGGAACCAAATACTTCGAGAGCATCCTCGCCTTTCTTGATAATTCGCTCATGAATTCTTCCACGAAAAGATCTCCCAAATCCTAAATAGTGAATGGCTTCGAGAATGCTGGTTTTTCCACTGCCGTTTGGACCATAGAAAAGATTAAATTTTTGCTCTGGATTAAATTCAATAGAAGAGATATTTCTAAGATTTCGAATCGTTAGCCGATTGAGAGACATAAAAGATCTATAAACGCATTGGCATAACTACGTGAATATTATTGGGATCCGTCAAAGACTCTATTAATAAACTTCCACCAACGCCCATCAACGATAATTTTACTTTGCCTTCTGGTAATGCCGCTAATGCTTCTAGTAAGTAACTCACGTTAAAACCGATATCAAACTCTTCCCCTGAATAACTAACAGGGATTTCTTCTTCTGCTTCTTCATTTTCAGGATTATTTGCAGAGATGACAAATAAGTCCGCTCGAAATTGAAGTCGGATCCCACGGTACTTTTCATTAGATAAAACAGAAACGCGGGTAAGTGCATCTTTAAGCACATCTCTTTCTAACGTAATTTCTTTATCAACGTTCTTGGGGATAACTCTTTCATAGTCAGGGAAACGCGCATCAATAAATTTTGAAGTAAACGTATATTGGTCAACGACCATTTTCAAATGATTCTGTGTCAGTGTTAGCGTAGATGTTTTCTCAGGATCTTCTAACAAGCGCAACATTTCTGTGATCCCTTTTCGAGGAATAATAAACTGCCCTTTTTTATGAAACTCTTGTTCTGCAGAAATGACACTAAGCGCTAAACGATGGCCGTCCGTCGCCACAGTTTTTAAAGTATTTGTATTTATCTCTAACAGCATACCATTCAAATAATTTCGAACATCTTGTTGAGCAACCGCAAAGTTTACAGACTCTAAAAGATAACGTAATTCTTTGTTTTTTATATTAAATTCTATATCGCCAGGGATTTCTTCTACCTTTGGAAATTCACTGGCAGGCAACGTTGATAATGAAAATCGGCTTCTCCCCGACTTCAATAAAAGTTGATGCTGACTGATACTAAATTCCAAATGATTTTCCGCGGAAAGCGTTCTACAAATATCCATCATTTTTCTTGCAGGAATAGTGATTTCTCCTGGCTCAGCGGGTTCCGTCAGCGTGACCTTCGCCTGCATTTCCACTTCCATATCCGTTGCTGCGAGCACCAAGAAATGTGTTTTCGTAGACAATAAAATATTTGAAAGAATGGGCAAAGTTTGTTTTCTTTCAACAGCACCTAACACAATTTGTAAAGGTTTTAAAAGATCTTCTCTTTTTATTTTGAATTTCATGATATTCCCTACAATTATTTTTATAACTGTTTTGCTAAGCACATGTCATCCTGAGCATCAGCGAAGGATCTCAGCGTTAATCTCGAGGTCCTTCGCAGAGCGAGAGATAACATAACCACTACGTCGTTAATACCCTAAGTAATTTTTTATAGTCTTCATGGATATCCGAATGTGCTAAAAAAGCTTCTTTCATTTTCTTACAGGCATGTATCACGGTGGTATGGTCTCTCCCACCAAACGCCTCTCCGATTTCTGGAAGGCTATGATTCGTCAATTCTTTCGCTAACGCCATCGCTATTTGTCTTGGTCGTGTTATGGAGCGATTTCTTCGTTTAGACAACACATCTGAAACTTTTATTTTGTAATACTCTGCTACTGTCTTAATAATATTTTCTATTGTCACTAACTTATCTTGTAAAGCCAGTAAATCTCTTAACGCTTCTCTTGCAAATTCTATCGTAATTGGTTTTCCTGTAAAACGAGAATTTGCCATCACGCGGCGTAAAGCGCCTTCTAATTCTCGAACATTTGATCGAATTCTTTTTGCAATAAAGAAGGCAACTTCGTCAGATAACTCCACCTTATTCTGCTCTGCTTTGCTCATTAAAATCGCGGCTCTGGTTTCTAATTCTGGTGGCTCTACTGCAACAGTCAATCCCCAACCAAAGCGAGATTTTAAACGCTCTTCTAAACCATCAATTTCTTTTGGATATCGATCACAAGTTAAAATAACTTGCTGCTGCCCTTCTAATAATGCATTGAATGTATGGAAGAATTCTTCTTGTGTACGATCTTTTCCTGAAAAAAATTGAATATCATCAATAAGTAACACATTGAGAGAACGATAATACCGCTTGAATTCGTTTATTTTATTGGTCTGTAATCCACGCACCATGTCTGCCACAAAACGTTCTGAATGCAAATACAAAACTTTTGCTTCTGGATTTTGCTGAAGAATCATATTCCCTACCGCATGCATCAAATGAGTCTTTCCAAGACCAACACCACCATAAATAAACAAAGGATTGTAAGCATCCCCCGGGTTCATCGCCACTTGCATAGCCGCTGCCCTTGCCAACTGATTCGAATTCCCTTCCACAAAGTTTTCTAGAGAAAGATGGGGGTTTAGATTCGTTCCTGAATAAACAATGGGTTCTTTTTCATTTTTCTCTTGTTTTTTAAATAGTGGCTTTGGTGATGTTTCAGGCTCTGAAAAGGTTTTCTCTGGTGGATCACCCACGATTTGGCTACCAATTTTCAAGAGCACTTGCGGAGCCTCGCCTGAGGAAAACTCAACAACCAACTCATTGATTCTACTTAAAAAATTCTTGGAAACCCAATCTATAACGTATCTGTTTGGCGCCATCAATGACAAAACATTATTCTTTAATTCTGCCTGTAGAGGTCTTATCCACATATTGATTTGTTTTTCTGGGTATTCACCCAATAAGCGATCGATGCAGTTTCGCCAAAGTTGAAAAGACACGCGTGTTTGCTCCTGGACGCCCCTCTTAAGATGAGAGAAGCCTTCAAAAAATTAAGGGCGCTATTGTAGATGCAGTAATACCAAATAGAAATAGAAAAACCTGTGTTTTAGTTGCCAAGTATTCTGTGGATATCTTGTGGGTGTTTTTATTTGCTCTTTGCCCTTCAAGATTTCAAATAACTTATACACAGGAAATCACAAGAAAGAAACTGCTTTCACACAAAGTTTGTGTTGAGATAACTTATTGGTTTATATCAGTTTATTTTATCTATCCCATGAAAAGTAGGGGAGTAATAGTAGTTATAAGGTATTCATGTATTTAATATCTTTATATTATTTTATATCCCTCAGAGGTTTACTCATGTCATCCTTCGCAGAACGAGGGATAACAAATAAAACGTCTTGCACGCCCAATAGATTTATAAAATAATGCGGTTCCCTCATACGCAACGGAAAAATAATGACAACCCGTCAAGAACGCATACAAAACAAATCTATTTTTATTTCTTGCGTAACGCCAGTTTTTAATGAAGAAACATTAATTGGCCCATTTTACGAAAAACTTTCTGAATGCCTAAGTAAAATAACGAATCGGTTTGAAATCATTGCTGTTGATGATGGTAGTCACGATAAAACAAACGAAGAGATAAGAAAATTACCTCCAACATTTCACATTAAACATATTCAGTTTTCTAGAAATTTTGGAAAAGAAATTGCGCTGACAGCGGGTTTAGAACATGCAACCGGTGATGTTGTTATTTTAATGGATATTGATTTTCAACATCCCATAGAAATTATCCCTGAGTTTTTGAAAGAGTGGGGCAGTGGTTATGACATGGTGTATGGGGTAAGAAAAAATCGTGAGAGTGAATCCATTATAAAAAGAAATTTTGCTCGTGCTTTTTACTGGTTAATGGAAAAAATAACACATATCCATATTCCATCCAACGCTGGGGATTTTCGTTTATTAGATCGAAAAGTTGTTGATGCCATGAATTCTTTTCAAGAACGTACGCGTTTTATGAAAGGATTATACGCATGGGTTGGATTTAAAAAGATTGCAATTCCTTTTGAAGTACCGAAAAGACAAAGTGGAAAAAGTTCATGGGGGTTACGAAAATTAACGGAACTTGCCATTACAGGGATTACATCATTTTCAGATGTGCCACTTCGCGTATGGGGCTTAATCGGCTTTTTTATTTCGCTTTTATCTATGATTTATGCGGTTTATTTTATCGGATATACATTAATTTATGGTGTGGATTTACCCGGTTTTCCAAGTATTATCGTTGCAGTTATGTTTCTCGGGGGGATTCAATTATTATCTGTTGGGATCTTGGGTGAATATATCGCGCGAATTTTTACAGAAGTAAAACAAAGACCAAAATACATTATTGAAGAAAAGAATGGCTTTGATGAATAAACCTGTTTCAAAGATTTCTTCCTTCATTTTACAACTTCACTGTTTTGGTTTAGTCGGAATTCTTGCTGCAACAACACATTACGTTTCTGTGATATGTCTCGTAGAGTTAGGTGGGTTGACGCCACTCCTTTCAAATTTTTTTGCTTTTTTGATTTCCTTTCAAGTGAGTTACTGGGGGCATCGGTCTTTAACTTTCCGGGGAACAACAACGCCGAAAAGAGAAGGGATGCTACGCTTTTTTTTAGTTGCAATAACTGGCTTTACAGTGAATCAAAGTTTGTTTTATTTTTTTCTGAATCATTTTGATTGGTCTTACAGGATTTCTTTATTGATTGTTATTGCGATAGTAGCAAGTATGACTTTTATTTTTAGCAAGATTTGGGTTTTTCGGTTTTAATTCCTTGGATCCTGGCTCGCGCGCTGCAAGTTTTTTGTGTGTCATCCCGGTCGAGTGTTGAGCTTTTGCAACACGAGAACCGGGATCCAGTGACTTTCATGCAGCGCTTGGTCGGGATGACAGAAGATTGCTGAATGACTAACGAAATTTAATTCTCCGGTTGATTGCTCACTAAAAAAATCCTGCCATTCTGTTTTAAATGATAAGTTTTGCTATGCACATTATTTTCAAAATCCCTCACGTCATCTTTATATAGAAAAACAAATAATCGTTTTTTGCTATGCCAGCGTTCTAGAAATGTTTTATCCATGATGAGCCATTCATGAGTGTCCTGATAAGGCATGCTATACCAAAACTCTCGTTCAAATGTGTCTTTATTCGGAATATTGGGATCATCCCATTTATAGACAATAGTGATTCTTCTCTCAAGATAAATGGGGAGATCTTGATAGTAATTATAAAATGTTACTACTTCATCATTCGGTTTAATGATTTTTTTTAGGTAAGTCGCGAAAGGTTTTATGGATTTCTGATTAATTATGGGGAGACTTTTGACGGCGGTAAGCAAGCAAAAAATTATAGTGAAAAACAAAAGTAAAAAAGAAGCGGCAAATTTCTTTTTATAGAGAAAAAGAGAAAAAACACACGAAATAAAAAGGGCGCTACCAATAATATAAATAGCAGGAAGAAGTCCCTCTGGAATTTTAATCATTGAGATCTTTGTAACAGAAAAGCAGAGGATCGCAAGAGAAAAAGAAAATAATGAGTAAATAATAGTTCCTGTTTTTATCCCAGAAGGTTTTGGTAAATCATCCCAATAAGTACTGATGAAGTTTCCAATCAGTAAAGCAATGGGTGGAAAAATAGGAAGAATATAGCCTGGGATTTTCGAGCCAGGGATCGAAAAGAAAATAAAAATTAAAAATATCCATAGTAAAAGAAATAACTCAACTGAGGAGGTGCGGAAAGCACCAAAAACCATTTTAAGCTTTTGTAGAAATGCTTGGCATAAAAAGAAAACCCAAGGAAAAAATCCTAAAAGCACAATAGGAAGATAAAACCATAAATGTGTTTTATTATTAAAAGTATCTGCGGTTAAAAAGCGGGAAGCCTGTTGTGTGATGAAGAAAAAATGGAAAAACTGCGGAGTCTCCTTTTGCACGAGTAAAAACCAAGGCAACGTTATCAATAAAAAAACAAGAAGCCCTGAAAAGAGCCGCATATGTAAAATCATGCGCCAACGGTTAGTGATTAAAATCCAAGAACCAATAATCATCATTGGAAAAACGATACCCATCATTCCTTTAGTTAGTGTTGCAAAACCAGCGAAAACATAAGCAAGAATGAAAAGAATGGAGGTTTCACGCTTTGATTCAGAATGAAATGCCATTAGAGAACAAAAAAGGGCAGCACTGATTAAAACAGCGACTTCGAGATCTAGGTTCGCATAATGAGCTGCACCAAAATATAAAGGGGCGGAAGCCAGGATCAGTGCAGACAAAAGACCGGTGCGCCTATCATATAGTTTACGTCCCGCAAGGTACGTCAAAAGACAACCGAAGATGCCAAAGAGAGCAGGCCATAGGCGAATAGCCCATTCGTTTAATCCAAATAATTTAATGGAAAACGCTTGTAGCCAATAAAACAAAATAGGTTTATCTAAGAAAACAACGCCATTCACATGTGGTGTGATGAAGTTTCCCGTTGCTAGCATTTCTCTCGCTACTTCTGAATAGCGGCCTTCATCAGGAGAAAATAAAGGATAAGATCCCAAAAAAAGAAAAAACAAAATACCAAGAAATGCCGTGAGCCAAATCAGATCAAATCGGGAAGAATGGGTGAAAATGCTTAATTTTGATTTCGCTGTTGCTAACACAAGTTGATTCTTATAAATTGGGTTTCTTTTTAAATGACGAAAGACATTCAAAAATGAAACATATTATTTTATGTGCCGACGATTATGGACAAAGCCTTCCCGTATCTCAAGCAATTATTGATTTGTTGAAACAAAAAAGACTCTCTGCGACGAGTTGCATGACGACCGGAGCTCAGTGGATCTCTCATGCAAGAATGCTGCAGATATTTGCAGATGAAGTAGATACAGGGCTTCATTTCAATTTAACAGAAGGAACTCCTTTATCAGAAGCATATTTGCGGAAATACGGAAAAACATTCATGTCTTTACCGAAACTCATCATTCTTGCAAGCATTCGCTTACTTGATAAAAATACAATAGAAAAAGAATTAGAAGCACAGCTTGAACAATTCGTGGTAGGTATGGGAAGAGAGCCCGATTTTATTGATGGCCATCAACATATTCATCAATTTCCCATTATTCGAGAGGCATTGATAACAGTTTATGAAAGAAGATACAAAAACAAAAAACCGTACATTCGAAGTACCGATCAAAAAGTAAAACCACAAAAACATTTTTTCAAACAACTTATTATCCAACTACTTGGTGCGCGCGCATTAAAAAGAAAATTAGTTCAAAAAAATATTCCTCACAATAATTCTTTCGAAGGAATTTATCCCTTCTCAGCACATCCCCCATATTCCAAAAACTTTCGTGGTTTTTTAGAAAGAGTAGAAGAGGGCGGCATCATCATGTGTCACCCAGGATTAGAAGGTGATTTAAAAATAGATCCTATTGCTGCTGCACGGTATCGTGAATACCAATATTTCTCTAGCGAACAATTTCTTAAGGATTGTGAAAAAGAAAAGGTCGCACTTTTTGAACCGAGCGTCCTAAATGAGGGTATTATTTGACCTTAAAATTGCTTGTTTTGATATGAACTCTATTAAAACTATAGAGTTTGTATCAAAACGAGCAACAGAGTGTCACGGATGCCAATGGAATATTTGGCGTGTCTCTTTTTGGGTAAAAATAAGGATACGTATCTTTATTTTGATACATAGGTGTTCAGGATGGTTCATGTTATTTAAGTGAAATTCACGAATATAAATTAAATATTCTTGCAAATAACTCATTGGTTGTTTTGCAGCGAGCTTTCTTTCTAATATTTGAAAGATGCTTTTCAATCGTTTTAATCGAGTTGTCAGAAATATATGAAATTTCTTTGGGGATTTTTCCTTGAAGCAAATGCAATAAACAATTTGTTTCTGCTTCTGTTATTGAATGTTTAAATGCTTCCTGGAAAACGCGCTGTATTTTTTCTCTTTTTTGTTTTTCAAATGTTTTTAACTTTTCATCAATCATTGAAAGTGTATTTGAATCATGCGAGAAAAACGCTTCGTTCTGTAATAAGCTAGAAAGAGTAGAAATCGTGCGAGCACAAGCAGAATTAATTTTTTCAATATGATTAAATACATCGTGACTATTTTTCTGTAAATTAATTTCAGTCGAAGCAAAATGAAATATTTCAAAGTGCTCTGGTTGATAAAAAACTTTTACAAGTCCGTTCGGTAATTGATATTCAGATTTTCTCGCTTGAAACATTTCGAGTTCAAGTCGAGTTTCAGTAGAATCTTTTGAGTAAGACCAAATTTTTCTGCCATCACATCCTCTTAATAAATAACTCAAACTGGCAGAATTAAAGTGTTTCCAAAATACATTTTGTAATTCAAAAGCATTTCCAATATAAAAAACTCCCTTTTCGCGATGAAAGCGACGGTAACTTAAATTAGTAATATTTAAATGGGACCAACAGCTATGAATGATTTCTGAAACTTTATTTTCATAAAACATACTATGCTGGTGCAAACCGTTGGGATGTAAAGTGGCAGTACTCATAGCATTCCTCACGTAGGGTCAGGGCGAGATGTAAAGGTAGGGTATTCCCCCATTTGCCCAAATAGGCAGAAAGTGTACCATTTGTGGACAGAAATAGGCAAGTTAAGCTATTTTTAAAGGGTACATATATAAGGTATAGAGAGGAGATATCAAAATGACGAATACGAATCAAACCTTAAGTAAAAGTGCGCAAAGCGTGCAAGATGCTTTGTCACAGAAGGGCCTTCAATTCAAGGTGGTTGAGCTATCTGCGAGTACGAGAACGGCTGCCGATGCGGCGGCAACGATAGGATGTGAAGTGGCGCAGATAGTGAAGTCTCTGATATTTAAGACAAAACATACTAAGAAACCAGTCCTAGTGCTTGCAAGTGGCATCAATCGCGTTAATGAAAAAGCCATTGAAAAGCACCTGGGCGAGAAACTAGAAAAAGCCGATGCGGATTTTACTCGGGAAGTTACTGGGTTTGCGATTGGCGGCATCCCACCAGTGGGGCATAAGCAAGCCATTGAAACATTCATTGATGCCGATTTACTGAAATTTGAAGAATTATGGGCCGCCGCAGGCACTCCCAATGCCGTTTTTAACTTGCATTCTAAGGATTTAGAAAGCCTTGCGAGTGGAAAAATCATTTCAATTCAATAAGTTAGCTGAAGTATAGGGTTCGGAAAAAACTACACGGAATTGACATTTGTCAATTCCGTGTAGTTCTAAAGGGTTTATCAGTATAAAGGCGCCATTCCTAGGCCTTTGCCAGATGTTCAAGGGCCTCCAGATTTAATAGAACTTAAGTAGCTGAATAGCAAGATTTTCAATCTATGGTAGATTAAGGGTGTATATTAAGAAAACAACTATAGAGGTACTATATAAATGGCGTCCGGTGGAAGAGTGGCCAAAACCAAGATAAGAGGAGTGATAGGCAGTCTTACTAGATGGGAAGGTGCTGGTTCAGAATTTGAGGAGGCATTACGATCCTGGTATGAGATTGCCAAAGTCAGAGAGGATAAAGAATTAAGCGCAGAAGAAATAGGACAATTATTTTTTTTGTTAAATAAAGATATTACCGACCAGAAACTACAAAAAGTTTTGGTAGAGACAAAAGAAGTTTTAAAAAGTCTTGTTAGGTCTAGAGCTTCATCAGAGGAAGACGCAGAGTCAGAGTTTGGGAAGGAATTACGAACGTGGTACGAGTATGCCGAGAGTGGGCAGGATAGTGCAGGAGAGATAGGACAATTACTTTTTTTGTTAGTGAACAATTGGCATAAAAATAAGAGGAAAGAAGACCCATATATCGAGCAATTAATTTCAACCATAGCTCCATCTTTTAGGGGCACTTCAACAGTTAAAACTTTACTTTTTTCTGAGCTGCCAGCAGAAATGGTAGAAAAAGTTTATAAAAAATTATCTCTCAAAGAATTATTTAATGTGAGACAAGTCAGCAGAAGAGAATATTTAATTGCTATGAGCGTGTTGTTTGAAAGACGAGGGCCAGAAGCGCGTGAGTATCAAACTAAAATACTAGCAGGTTGGCTTAATACTCCATTAGAAAAGTTAGTTGTTTTATCTTTTGGTACAAAAGAAGATAAAGAAAATAGAAAAGCGCAATGGATTAATATTTTACGAAGATGTTTATTATCATCGTCGAGCATGACTCATAAGATCTATTGCTTATTGGCGTTACAAAAATTTTCGGGAGAAGAGGAGAATAAAAAAGGGCAAGAACTGCTAAGAGCAATGTTAGAAAAGTGCATGAACAAGTTGAAAGTGCAAAATGCCGAAACTGTTCTATTTGCGCAGGGGATTTTAAAAGAATTGATACCTTTAATGACCTTTATTGAGAGACGAACGTTACTCTCTCAACTTATAGTCCAATTGGATGATAAAAAGCTATCTGTTCACTGGGCTGCACTTGGGGTTTTAAAAACATTAGTCTTTGAATTAACCGATACTGAAAGAGATGCATTTAAAAAAACATTAACAGAGATATTAATTCCCAAACTCGTCAGAGAAGAATTAGATGAAGTTAATACATTTGTACGTGAAAAAACGCTTGAAATTTTGAGAAGATTGATGCCTATAATGACTGCTTTGGAAAGAACAGAGACAGGGTTGATTTCTCAACTTATAGTTAAGATGAGTGAAGATAGGGAGCATATTCGTGAAGCTGCACTTGGACTTTTAGAGGAATTAGTACCTTTAATGACTTCTTCTGAGAAAGTGAAATTAGTTTCGCGACTCAAAGATATAATCAAATCAGGTTACAGAGATGTGTATGCATATGCAAGTAAAGAGGAGCTTAAACTTTTAGAGGAATTGATACCTTTATTGACTTCTTCTGAGAAAGTGGGATTAGCTTTGCAATTTACAGATATAATCCAATTACATGACAAAGATACGAGAGCACGTAAAGACGCATCCAGGATTTTGGGGGGATTGATACCTTTACTGACTTCTGTTGAGAGTGAGGAGTTAGTTTCTAAATATATAGCCAAAGTGGATGACAAAAGACAGTTTATTCGTGAGGGTGAATTTAGGATTCTAGCATTATTAGTTCCTCAAATAGCAGATACTCCGAGGGGGAGGAAGAGAAAGTTAGTAAAAACATTAATTTCTAAACTTATACCGGACATAGGTCGTAATGAAACTGCCATTGAGTCCTTGGGGCTGCTAGTCTCTCAAATAACAGATAAAGAGGGGAGAGTATTAGTAAAAACATTAATTACCAAATCCATAAGTGAGCTACGTTATAAACGAGATCGTAAAGATGCATTTAAGGTTTTAGAGCAATTGGCGTTTTTACTCACTCCTGATGAGAGAAAGGAAGTAACGCGTGAATGCAAGCGTAAATTGTATAAAAAAGATTTGCAGCTTCGTGAAGGTGCACATAGAGTTTTAGGAAAGTTGATACTTTTATTCACTCTTGATGAGAGAAAGGAAGTAACTCATGAATGCATCATTAACTTGGGTAGTTATGATGAGAAGCGTAGAAAAGCCGCAAAGAATATTTTAGAAAATTTGATATTTTTACAAATCGACGCTGAAAAGGTAGTCCTTGCTTCTCAACTCAAGCACAAATTAGATAATGAAAGAGAGAGTGTTCACATAGAAATGCTTGATATTCTGCCGTCATTAATTCCTCAATTACAGCTAGTCGAAAAGGTGCAATTAATTTCGAGTCTCATAGCTAGGATGGATGGCGAAGATTCAATGACGCAAAAATTCATATTAAGAAGTTTAGGATCATTGGTTCCTCAATTAACTACCATGGAGATAATAAAAGAAAAATTAATTCTCTGGCTTATAGCTAAACTAGCTAGTGGCGGAAAGGATATCCGTGAAGATGTCCTTAAAGTTTTAGAGTTATTAGTCTCCGAATTATCTCCTGAAAAAATAAGAGAAGTGGGATTAATTTCTAATATGATAGCTGTATTGGACAGTGTCCATCGTCATCACAGGGATCCTATCGATAACTCTCGTATTAGTGCTCTTAAAATTTTAGAGTTATTAGTCCCCAAATTATCTTCTGAAGAAATAAGAAAAGTAGGATTAACTTCCATCATTATAAGCAAATTGAATAGGCGTGATTATGTTTATGGTTCTTCTCGTGATGCTGAAATCAAAGTTTTAAAGTTATTAGTTCCTCGATTGACTGACGATGAGATTGATCAGGCAACAGTTGAATTGGAGAGTTATAGAGAGGTTTATTACGGAAGTAGGAACCAAATTTTAGAGTTATTATTTTCTCAATTGACTGACGATGGGAGGAGAAAATTAATTAAACGGCAAATAGTTAAATTAGATAGTTTAATGCCTCAGATGAGCATAGAAGAGTTAACTAGGCAACAAACAGCTCGAATGCCTGAAGAGAAAAAATGGTTGATTGCTGGTGAAATAGCTCAATTGGATAGAGATGATCAGTATGTTCGTTGTGGCATGCTTAAAGCTCTTGTATTGTTAGTTCCTCAATTAATTCTTGATGGAGAAGCAAAAAAAGAATTAATCCTTATCCTTATAGCCCAATTGAAAAATAGAACGGCGGAAGTTCGTGAAAGTGTGTTGGAAGTTTTAGAGTTATTAATTCCCCAATTAATTCTTGATGGAAAAACAAAAATAGAATTAATTCCCATGCTAATATCCCAATTGAAAAATAGTAATGAGAAAGTTTGTGAAAGTACGCGGAGAATCTTAGAAGTATTAGTCCCTCAATTAACTTCCAAAGAGATAATAGATGTGGGATTAGTTCCGAAACTCATGGCCAAAATGAGTGGGGAAAATAATCAGCCTATTTCTAACGCTCTATTCAGGGTTTTATTGTTATTGCTCCCAGAGCTATCTACACAAAAAGAAGTATTAGGGCATGTAAACAAAGCGGAAGCAGCGGTTCTAGAGTATATGGTCGATGCTTATCAGCTTTGTCAACCGACACTTTCTATGGTCTTGCAATCACCACCTCAGTTATCTTCATGAAGCTTTAGTTTTCTTTAATATGCAGAATTTAAATCCCTAAAAACAGTTATTTCCACTTTGGCGCCTAATGTATAGGTTATGACCAACTATGCCATGCCCCTCGCCCACACCCAATTGTGGGCCCAATAGTACACCCATTTACACCCAATTCAGGTTGTTGAGCGAGCAGTTTCTTGGGTACAACTTCTTTTGCGAATTATCTGGAATGTTTAGCGCCAGTGGTGAAAAAACTACACGAAATCGACATTTGTCAATTCCGTGTAGTTTATTTGGGCTTCAAAAAACTACACGAAATCGACATTTGCTAATTCCGTGTAGTTTTATTAATGGTGTTTAGCCCGACGAACCACCCAAAAATACACCCATTTACACCTAATTCAGACTATTTAGCGGTGTTATCACAGGTTACGGATAGTTTATTTTACTTAAGAGAAGCCATTTGACAAAAAATCAAACTGGGCTACAATATGGCTCATATAGGAGGATAAATTTATGTCTACAAATGCTGTTGTTCGTGCTCGTATTGATGAACAAATCAAAGAAGAAGCGTCTGTTGTGTTGGCGGCAATTGGGCTTACGGTATCGGATGCTTTCCGTATGCTACTGATTCGAATTGCGAAAGAAAAAGCGATGCCTTTTGAGCCACTTATTCCAAATAAGAAAACCATTCAAGCAATGAAGGCTGCGCGTCGAGGTGAGTTAGTAACGGTAGGTAAGGTTGATAATCTGCTGGAAAGCCTCGATGAGGACGATTAAACATACCAATCAGTTTAAACGCGACTATAAACGAGAAAAAAAGTCTGGACGTCATTCAGACTTGGAACACGCTTTATTGAATATTGTGAAATTATTGATTGCAGATAAATTATTACCGCCACGCAATCATGATCATGCTTTGAATGGCGATTGGAAAGATCATCGTGATTGCCATATCAAACCAGACTTAGTGCTTATCTATAGAAAGCCAGATTTAAAAACACTGGAATTAGTTCGCCTTGGTTCACACAGCGAGCTTAGTTTTTAATTTACGCTCATCGTATCGAAACTGATTTTTTAAATTCCTAAAAGCAGTTAAAATGCCCGCCGTTTCTGTGCCTAATGCATTAGGCGTAAGTTTAAGATTTCCCATGAAATGAATTTCAAAGCTCGTGCGAGTACGATAGGAATAGTATGAATGGATTTGGTTCAAATGACGATGAAGGTCGAGCTACTTCAGTGAAGGAAAAGCAGCCTTTTTATCGTAATCGTCGAGTTCAATTAATTGCGCTGACTGTAGTGGCATTGCTTGTTATCATTTTTATTTGGCGCTACCTTGTCGTGTCAGCGCGCAATCATCATAAAGTTCCCGCACAAAAAGTAGAATTTAGTGTTGCTCGTCGTGCCGATGTCCCGGTGTATTTATCAGGATTGGGTTCCGTTGTTCCTACTTATACCGTCACAGTGAGGACACAAGTCAATGGACAATTGTTACAAGTATTATTTCGAGAAGGACAAAAAGTAAAAAGAGGGGAGCTATTAGCAGAAATTGATCCAAGGCCTTACGAAGCACAATTGCTGGAATACCAAGGGCAGTTAGAACGAGATCTCGCATTACTTGCGAATGCGCGGCTAGATCTGGAACGGTATACCAAATTATGGAGTCAAGACTCCGTATCAAAACAAGTACTCGATACACAAGCAGCTCTTGTTAAACAATATGAAGGAACTGTTAAATTAGATGAAGGGTTAATTCAATCGACACAAGTAAATTTAATTTATTGTAAGATCACTTCACCTGTCGATGGACGAATCGGATTACGTTTAGTCGATCCAGGAAATTTTGTTCAAACGACAGATACCAATGGCATTGCAGTCGTTAATACTCTAGAACCTATCACGGTTATATTCACGATTGCAGAAGATAATATCCCCGAAGTATTAACACAAATCGATGCAGGAAATACCTTAGTTGTAAAAGCATTTGATCGAGATCAAAATAAATTATTAGCGACAGGACAATTGTTAACAATCGATAATCAAATTGATCCCACAACCGGTACTGTAAAACTGAGAGCCTTATTCTCCAATACCGATAGTCATTTATTTCCGAATCAATTCGTGAATGCCTCTTTATTAATTAAAACATTAAAGAATGCTACGGTTGTGCCAACGGCAGCTATTCAACACGGTTCACAGGGGGATTTTGTTTTTGTTATTAATCCAGATTCAACAGTAACAGTAAAACCCGTGGTTGTGGATGTAACGACAGATGGACAAACGGTGATTACCAGCGGAATTTTTTCAGGGCAATCGGTTGTTGTTGAAGGTGCGGATCGATTGACGGAAGGAACCAAAGTAATTTTGGCGGATCATCAACAAATAATGCCTCTCGCACAAAACGCGAGTGACCATCAAAAGCGTGTGACTGAATGAACCCCTCACGTTTATTTATACAAAGACCAATTGCCACATCGCTGATTATGCTGGCAATACTTTTGACGGGCATATTAGCGTATCAGTTATTGCCGATTTCTTCTTTACCTGAAGTAGATTATCCCACAATACAAACAACGACGTTTTATCCAGGTGCAAGTCCCGATGTGATGGCATCATCAGTCACTGCACCATTAGAAAAACAATTTGGACAAATGCCGAGTTTACAAAAAATGACGTCGACGAGTTCCAGTGGCGCATCGATCATTACTTTGCAATTTACTTTGGATGTTGGACTCGACGTCGCTGAACAGGAAGTTCAAGCAGCCATTAATGCGGCATCTACTTATTTACCGACTGATCTTCCAAATCCTCCTGTCTACAATAAAGTCAATCCTGCAGATGCTCCCATCATGACATTAGCGCTCACTTCTAAAACGATGCCATTAATCGATGTGGAAGATTTTGCAGATACTCGCCTTGCACAGAAAATTTCTCAATTGTCTGGTGTTGGTTTAGTTAGCATTAGTGGAGGACAGCGACCAGCGGTTCGAGTGCAAGTTAATCCAACGACTTTATCTGCTTATGGATTAACATTGGAAAGTGTTCGTGCTGCGATTGCAGCTGCCAATGTGAATGCCGCAAAAGGTGGTTTTAATGGTCCACGATTGTCTTATATTATTAACTCAAATGATCAATTGTTAACGAGTGATGATTACCGACCTTTAGTGATCGCTTATAAAAACGGCGCACCCATTCGTTTATCCGATGTTGCAGAAGTCAGTGATGGTGCTGAAAATGTAAATCGAGCGGCATGGATGAATAATACGCCCGCTGTGATCATGAATATACAACGTCAACCTGGTGCAAATGTGATTGCCGTTGTTGATCGAATCAAAGCGTTATTACCTCAGTTAAGTAATTTGTTACCGGCGGCCATACAAATTTCAGTGCTCACCGATCGTACGGCAACGATTCGTGCATCGATAGCGGATGTTCAATTTGAATTAATGCTGGCGGTTGTTTTAGTCGTGATGGTGATTTTTTTATTCTTACGCAATATTCCGGCAACGATTATTCCCAGTGTGTCAGTGCCTTTATCTTTAATTGGAACTTTTGGTGCAATGTATTTATTAGGATTTAGTTTAAATAATCTGACTTTGATGGCATTAACCATTGCGACAGGATTTGTGGTCGATGATGCTATCGTGATGATTGAAAATATTTCGCGCTATGTTGAACAAGGGGAGCGTCCATTAGATGCGGCGTTAAAAGGTTCTGGGCAAATAGGGTTTACGATTATTTCATTAACCCTATCATTAGTTGCTGTGTTAATTCCTTTGTTATTTATGAGTGATTTGATTGGACGATTATTCCGAGAATTCGCAATGACTTTAGCGGTGACGATTTTTATTTCTGCGTTTGTGTCTCTCACACTCACTCCTATGTTGTGTGCGCGCATGTTACGCCATCGCGCATCTAATGAGTTAAATAAATTCGAACGCAAATCAGCAGAAGTCTTAAATAAAGTGATTCAACATTATGATGGCTCATTACGTTGGGTTCTTGGACGTCAACCACTCACACTGGCCGTGGCTGTTGGAACATTGGTGATGACAGGCGTATTACTTTATTCCATTCCAAAAGGGTTTTTTCCGATTCAAGACACGGGGGTGATTCAAGGCATTTCCGAAGCATCACAATCTATTTCATTTAAAGCGATGTCTGAAAGCCAACAAGCATTAGCAAGAATTGTATTAGAAGATCCGGCTGTCGAAAATATCTCTTCTTTTATCGGCGTCGATGGCATTAATACGACACTGAACAGTGGTCGAATGCTCATTACTTTAAAACCAATAGAAGAAAGAAACGTGAGTGCAAGTGAAATCATTCGTCGATTACAGCCCAAATTGGATCATGTGCCAACAGCAAAATTGTATCTGCAGCCAGTACAAGGTTTAACGATCGATGATCGAGTGACTCGCGCACAGTATCAATATAGTTTAGGTGCTGCAAATGCAGATGAAGTATCGAAGTGGAGTGCATTATTAATTAATGAATTAAAGAAATCATCGGTCATACAAGATATGGCCAGTGATTTACAGAATCACGGCTTACAAACGGCTATTACTATCGATCGAGATACAGCATCACGAGTAGGAATTACCACACAAATGATTGTGGATACACTTTATGATGCATTTGGGCAGCGACAAATATCAACGATCTTTACACAGCGTAATCAATATCACGTAGTCATGGATGCAATGCCTGCATTAAGAGAAGGCTCACAAGCACTTAATAATATTTATATTAATTCTGCGACGGGAGGCTCTGTCCCTTTAAGTACATTTACCAAAGTGTCAGAAAAACAAGGGCCTTTAGTGGTGAATCGGCAAGGACAGTTTCCAGTAGCCACACTATCATTTAATTTAGCATCTCATGCGTCGCTGGATGATGCAGTGACTGCGATCAACGAAGCAGAACAAGCCATTCATTTGCCAGCATATATTCAAACAAGTTTTGAGGGCGCTGCAAAAGCATTTCAAAATGCATTAGCCAATGAAGGATGGTTAGTATTAGCGGCTATTTTTGCTGTGTATATCGTACTTGGTGTCTTATATGAAAGTTACATTCATCCCATCACGATATTATCTACATTACCTTCAGCAGGCATGGGTGCATTATTAGCATTGTTACTGACAGGGCATGAATTGAGTGTGATTGCATTGATAGGGATTATTTTATTGATAGGGATTGTGATGAAGAATGCGATCTTGATGATTGATTTCGCATTAGAACAAGAACGTCTTTATAAAAAATCAGCGCGAGATGCTATTTACGAAGCGTGCCTTTTACGTTTCAGGCCAATTTTAATGACAACTTTAGCTGCAATGTTAAGTGCAGTTCCACTCGCGTTTGGAACTGGCATGGGTTCAGAACTTCGCCGTCCATTAGGTATTGCAATCATCGGTGGTCTTGCAGTGAGTCAATTGCTGACGTTATATACCACACCAGTAATTTATTTGGCTTTTGATAGGGTATCGGCAAATTTTTCTACTTGGCGTTTGCATTGGTTTAACGCTCCTGAACCTATCGAGGAGTAAAAGTAGTAGAAGGTAAATGGAACGTAAAGTGCTAATTACTAGTGAATGCGGGTATTAGAGTTTTTCTGTCATGATTATAGTTATTTCACAGAGCCAGTTTTTGTCTGAAATTAAACGAGATGGTACTTATGGATATTCTTAGGAGTCATAATCAAATTTTTTCTAATAAAAAATACAAGGAATCCGTGTGAAAACTTTAAGAAAATCATTGTCTGCCTCGCTAATTTTTTTAGAGGAAAGGAGCAGTTGTTTGCGCCAGATTGATTTTTTTGAAGGAGAAACACCGACAGCTTTAAAGAAATCATTCTCCACTCCGCGGCTTTCTGAAGAGGAACAAAAAAGACTTTTGAATCAAAAGTTGGCCGATTCTATAGAAAGCCGTCTAGTTTTTCTGAGTTTACATTATATTTATTTGGGAGCAGATGCTGATACACAAGATCAAAATGGTTCGACATTATTACATGTTGTATTAGATGAAAGTGATGATTATGAGTTAAATGAAGAGGAAGTTAAGCTTTCTACACAGGTTCGTTTATCTGATTTAATAGAAGTTGAAAATAATAAAATCAATTGCCTTAATATTGTTAATTACTTGGTTGATACACATAAAGTAAAGCTATTACAAGATATAGATGGGAATACTCCTTTACATTATTTTGCAAGAGCTTCATTTAACTCTTTAGAAAAAGACAAAGTTGAACAGATTGCAAGGCTATTAACAAAAAACCAAAGTAAGAAAGCGATTAATGTTCATAATAAAGAAAACGTTAGCGCTTGGATGTTATCTGTTTTATATAACTGTATTCTTCAGAGCTTATCCTTAGTTAAAATTGCCGCTGTTGAGATTAATTGCGTTCTTGAAAAAACGTTTGGTTATGATTTTTCTTGGGATCGTACTCCTGAAATTGAAAAGAGAATGAAAGAGTTATTTGGGGACGATTCAATGTTTTCTTTTGGATGGACAGATTTAATGGTTATTTGTCTATTTCAAAATTACAATATTCTTGAGTCTATTTTGCAACGCGATGATATTAAATACATCAATGATGATTATATTGTTTCTGATATACCAGTCATGCTTCGAGAGATTTTAAACGGTGAAAATCCTCTTCATTATGCTGTGGTTTTTGACGATTTAGAGCTATTTAAATTTTTACTAAAAAAAATGGGGCCAGCATGGTTGTTACAAGTAAACTGCCAAGGACATACGCCTCTTCACAAGGCTGCTCACGTAAAATCCCACATGATTCTTCAGTTATTATTAAATATAGATGGAATAAAAGATCTGTTAGCTCCAAATTGGAATTTGACAGAAAAATTTTATGAAGATTTTGTTAATTATGAGTCTATGCAGGGCAGAGCTGGTGATTGTTATACGCACTGGATGTGTAATAGAGATTTGCGAATGGAAGAAGATTATAAAGCTTTTGTTGATTGTAAGTATTATCGCATTAGCGATTGTGGCCGTAGTGGGGATTCGTTAATTCACCTCTTGGCTAACGAAGGTTATGGAGATTTACTATCTTTGGCTGCAACAAGGTCAGATGTAAACTTCTCTTTAAAAAATGGAAGTGGCTACACTCCATTACGAGCAGCATTTGAAAGTAGTGAGCCAGGATCTCTAAAAGTAATAGGGATTTTAGCTTCTCTTGCTGAAAGTCGGGAAGATATTAATCCAAATACTTATGAACGTTACTATTATAATATTCGTGAGCGCTTAATGGTGTGTGAAGAGGATGTATTCTGGGAATTTCAAATTGAGAATTTAAATATTGAAGAATTATTAGACGTTTATTTGTCTGGTAAAGAATTTGTAAGTAAAGGAATCTTTACAAAACCAGAAGCAAGCGTTTCCTTATCTTCAAAAGAGATATCTTGTAAAAAGGATTCTGATTTAAAAAATAAAATTGAACGGTGTCTATCTCATTATTTTACCTGTATGGAGTTCGAATCTTTTCTGGACTATATAGACTTAGCCCCTGAGTTAGCGTCTTTTTATGAATCTTTGGTATTAGCATATGAATCTAGAGTCTATCGATCTGAAGATAGAGAAGATTGTTTTAGTGTTGATTTTGGAGAGGGTGTTATCCAGGTCGTGGTTACAGTAGATTATATTGAGACACCTTGGCCGATTCGAATTACTTATGAAGCTCTGGTAAGTGTTATGGGTCGGGAGTGGGATTATGCTAATAAGCTTGAAAAAACAGAAAATGATAAGTTGCTAGATAAAAAATATATTTTTGATTATCCACAGGTGCCATTGCTTTATTTGTCGATAGAAAGAATTTTAGAGGATTATCCTAATGGCGTTGTGACCGATCAAGGCAATCCATATTGGCAGAAGTTTATAAAATTTTTGCAGTTTCCGCACATCGAAAATTTAACTATCCGATTGGGAGATGAATTAAAGACGCTTGAACAGTACGCGGTTGGAGATGTTAAAGCATGTTTGCTGATAAAGATAAATATTCAAGATTTTAGGGTGGAATTTGCATCGC
>JAFEDO010000016.1 GCA_018241565.1 Pseudomonadota bacterium | reverse complement strand
GGCCATTTCTAAATTCATGCGTGTTTTGAGTAATTGACGCATTGATTCCACATCATGAACTTGAATATGACGTCTATCTTCTCTTAAATGAATGGTAATGCCATCTGCGCCGGCCTCTTCAGCTTCTAAGGCAATAGCAACCGGATCAGGATATAAGGTCCCTCTGTTTTGACGAATGGTCGCAATGTGATCGACATTAACGCCGAGTAAAACATGGTTTTGATTATTCATAATGCCCTCTTATTTAAATCGTATCCCCCCACCCTAACCCTCCCCCCGGAGTACCGGGGGGAGGGAATATAAAGTTCTTCCCTTATATGCAAATAATGAGAGAAAAATATAAATTCCCCTCCCTCGGTATTCCGGGGGAGGGTTAGGGTGGGGGCAACATTCCTCATGCTAAAAGTTTTTTATATTGCACTAACAACTCTCGACTCTTGAGGGGTTTATTCCCCAATAAATGTGCAAACACCACTCGCATTAATTCTTTAATTTCAGACAATAAAGATTCATCTGAAAAATCACCTTGATGAATCGCAAGAATAGCTTTACCAGAAAATTTTTTTCGAGTTGATTCACGCGATAATTCTAATTGACTCACTCTGATAAATCCAACTTCATAAGTAAAATAATAAAAACCATCGAGTTCGATAGCATGACCTGAATCCACTTCATTCGAAAAATGTAAGCCATAACCTAATTGAATTAATAATTGTCGCTCGAATTCTCGCAAATAAGATACTGAAAAATTTTCATCTTTTAATTTCATTAACGTTTTTTGATAAAGCTCAAACAAAACAGGACAGGTTTCAAAGTGAGATGATAATCGCAGAAGTAATTCATTTAAATATAAGCCCGTATAAAGTGACGTATCTTTGAGATAAAAAGGAATGCCACTTGGTTCAACTTGTCTTAAAGTGGTGAGTTCATGCTTCCCGACCCAACTCACTAACAAAGGTGCAAATGGTTGTAATAAATTTTTAGCGGTTGATTTTTGGTTTCTAGCGCCTCTTGCAACAGTCGCAATTTTTCCATGGTGTAAAGTGAATAGATCTACTAATAAGCTCGTGTCTCGATAATGGCGAGTATGTAAAACGTAAGCAGGCTCTAACTCATGAGACTGTGTCATAGCTATCCTATGTCAGTATATCCTAGAGATGACAATGCGGTCGCACTGTCGGTCCATCCAGATTTTACTTTAACCCATAATTGCAAAAATACTTTTTTTTGTAATAAATGTTCCATATCGAGTCGAGCAGCTTTACCTACGGATTTTAATTTTTCACCACTGGTGCCGATCACAATTTTCTTTTGCCCTTCTCGTTCCACTAAAATTAAAGCGGAAATATGGTACACATTTTTTTGTAATTCCATTTTTTCTATTTCAACTGTTGTTGAGTAAGGCAATTCATTACTGGTGTTGTAATACAGCTTTTCACGAATAATTTCTGCTAGTCGAAACCCCATGTCGCGATCAGTGACTTGCTCTTCAGAGTAAAAAAATGGGCTTTCTGGTAGCAAACGTTCAATGGATGTTTCTAAACGATCTAAATTAGTTCCTTTTTTCGCAGAAATGGGCACGACTTCTGTAAAATCCATTTTTTCACTGAGTGCTTGAAGATGTGGAAGTAGTCTATCTTTGTCTTTCACTAAATCCACTTTATTGACGGCTAATATCACTGGACATTTGCAATTTTTTATTTTTTTTAATACAAATTCATCTTCATCAGTCCAATGAGTGCCTGAAGCTAAGAAAATCACGACATCCACATCTTTCAATAAACGAGTGGAAGTTTTATTCATGTATTCATTCAAAGCGGATTTCTTTTCTAAATGTATGCCAGGTGAGTCTACATATACGATTTGATAATTTTTTACGGTATGAATTCCGACAATACGATGTCGAGTGGTTTGTCGTTTTTTTGAAATGATACTGACTTTTTCACCAACTAATTGATTGAGCAACGTAGATTTCCCCGTATTAGGTCTTCCTATAATTGCTACAAAGCCACAGTAAGTTTTTTTCATGGTTTACCTAGTTTGTTACGAATTTCTAATCCCCCCACCCTAACCCTCCCCCCGGAGTACCAGGGGGAGGGAACCTTATATTCTCTCCCCCGGCACTCCGGAGGGAAGGAACGCTATATTCTTTCCCTCGGCACTCCGGAGGGAGGGAACGCTATATTCTTTCCCCCGGCACTCCGGGGGGAGGGAACGCTATATTCTTTCCCTCGGCACTCCGGGGGGAGGGAACGCTATATTCTTCCCCTCGGCACTCCGAGGGAAGGAACGTTATATTCCCTCCCCCGGTACTCCGGGGGGAGGGAACGCTATATTCTTTCCCTCGGCACTCCGAGGGAAGGAACGTTATATTCCCTCCCCCGGTACTCCGGGGGAGGGTTAGGGTGGGGGTAATTCTTTACGCCTCTACTTTATTCAAAGCCTTTTCAGCCGCCGATTGTTCCGCTTTACGCCGATTGGTCCCTACCCCACGCACTTTAATTTTTAATTCAGCAATTTCACAATTCACATGAAACACTTGGTCGTGTGCTTCACCACTGATAGAAGAAACTGAATATTTCGGTAGAGGGAGTCGCTTAGATTGTAAATATTCTTGTAACCGAGTTTTTGCATCTTTGATATTAGAATCTGTTTTAAAATTTAATCGAGAACCATACCATTTTAGAACACGTTCTTTGCAGGCAGGCATGCCACCATCTAAATAAATGGCCGCAATAACTGCTTCCATCGCATCCGCTAAAATAGAAGTTCTTTGTTTTCCACCACTTTTTAATTCGCCAGGTCCTAATCGTAAATAATCACCCATACGAAATTCTTTCGCAATTTCAGCCAAAGTATCTCCATTAATCAAATTCGATCGCAAGCGGCTCAGATCTCCCTCTTTAGCTTCACCATATTGATGAAATAACGCTTCGGCAATCAGATAATTCACAATAGAATCGCCTAAGAATTCTAAGCGTTCATTGTTAGTACCTGAAACACTGCGATGTGACAATGCCATTTCAAGCAAATTAATATCTGTGAATGAATATCCTAAGCTATCCGCTAATTTTTTATAATCAGGTTTATGCATTAAACTATCCGATCTCCAATTCGATTCCAACGCACTGAATAAGTCGTCGCATTCCAGCTCATCCAAACCATGACTGCTTTTCCAATTAAATTTTCTTCAGGAACAAATCCCCAACGACGACTATCACTACTGTCATCTCGGTTATCACCCATCGCAAAATATTGTCCTTCTGGTACTACCACATCAAAATTGTCTGCGGGAACAGCAGGATTTACATAAATATCATGAACGATCCCATTTAAATCTTCTGTTCTTTTTTCAACACGATTAATTTCTCCACTCGCACCCTGCTCTCCGGCATAAGTAACGAAACTTTGATTCATCTTTTTTCCATTAATATAAAGCACTTTATCTGTATACTGGATATGATCGCCTGGCACACCAATAATGCGTTTAATGTAATCAATAGAAGGATCAACGGGCCAACGAAATACAACAATATCTGCCAATTTGGGTTCTTTGATTGAAATGATTTTTTTATTTAACACAGGAAGACGAATACCATAATCGTATTTATTCACTAAAACAAAATCACCTGTCAGCAAAGTAGGTTCCAATGAACCTGATGGAATACGAAACGGTTCCATCAAAAATGAACGAATCAATAACACCAATAAAATCACCGGAAAAAATGAACGCGAATACTCGACGATCAACGGTTCTCTCATGGGTTGATGTGTTTGTATTGTCGCATCGAGACGTTTGGGCGCTAATACAAAAATATCGATTAAACTAACAAGCCCTGTAAATGCCACCAAAACAACTAAAACTAAAGAAAAGTCTATATTCATTTATCTTTCTCCAACACAGCTAAAAATGCTTCCTGGGGAATCTCTACTCTTCCAACTTGCTTCATGCGTTTTTTTCCTTTTTTTTGTTTTTCTAACAATTTACGTTTACGAGAAACGTCACCACCATAACATTTAGCTGTTACATTCTTTCTTAAAGCTTTCACAGTTTCTCTGGCAATCACATGATTACCGATAGCTGCTTGAATAGCGATATCAAACATTTGTCTTGGGATTAATTCTTTTAATTTTGAAACTAAAGCACGCCCTTTGGCATCAGAACGTTCTTTATGAACAATAATCGATAGCGCATCTACTTTTTCACCATTGATTAAAACATCTAGCTTGACTAAATCTGCTGGTTCAAAACGTTCGAAACTATAGTCTAATGAAGCATAACCACGACTGACTGATTTTAATTTATCAAAGAAATCTAAAACGACTTCATTCATCGGTAATTCATATACTAACGATACTTGATTGCCTACATAAAGCATTTTGACTTGTCTTCCTCGGCGTTCAACACATAATGTCATGATATTTCCGAGGTAATCTAAAGGCACTAAAATAGTCGCTACTGCGATGGGTTCCCGAATTTCTTTAATTTGATTGACAACAGGCAAATCAGAGGGATTATCTATATAGAGTGTTTCATCTTTTGTGTTAATGACTTCATAAACAACGGTTGGCGCGGTTGTAATTAAATCTAAATTATATTCTCGTTCCAGTCTTTCCTGGATAATTTCCATGTGCAATAACCCTAAAAATCCACATCTAAAACCAAATCCTAAGGCTTCTGAATTTTCAGGTTCATAAAATAATGCCGCATCATTTAAACGAAGTTTACCGAGCGCTTCACGAAATGCAGGAAAATCATCGGAACTAATAGGGAATAATCCTGCATAGACTTGGGGTTTTACTTTTTTAAATCCTGGCAATGCTTCTGTTGCCACACGAGTTGCTAAAGTGATTGTGTCACCAACAGGCGCACCATTAATTTCTTTAATTCCAGCAACCACGTAACCCACTTCACCAGCTTCTAAAATATTAGTTTGCAGTTTCTTAGGCGTGAATACGCCAACCGCATCGACTAAATATTGTCGACCTGAACTCATGACTTGCATTTTATCGCCCGTGCGTAAAACACCTTCTTTAATTCTCACTAATGAAACAACACCTAAATAACTATCAAACCATGAATCAATAATTAACGCTTTGAGTGGTGCAGTTCTATCCCCCTTCGGTGCAGGAATACGATGAATTAATTGTTCTAATAATTCATCAACACCCAATCCTGTTTTAGCACTAATGGAAATAGCATCGGTTGCATCAATGCCAATAACTTCTTCAATTTCTTTTTTGACTCGTTCGGGTTCAGCTTGTGGCAAATCAATTTTATTGAGGACTGGTAAAACTTCTAATCCTTGCTCAAGAGCCGTATAACAAACGGCAAGAGTCTGTGCTTCTACACCTTGACCTGCATCAACGACTAAAAGAGCGCCTTCGCAAGCAGCCAATGAACGAGAAACTTCATAGGCGAAATCCACGTGCCCGGGCGTATCAATGAAATTTAATTGGTAAGTTTTTCCGTCTTGCGCTTTGTATTTGAGGGTAACGCTCTGCGCTTTAATCGTGATCCCACGCTCGCGCTCGATATCCATTGAATCTAAGACTTGCTCAGCCATTTCACGTGCTTCTAAGCCACCGCAAATCTGAATTAAGCGATCGGCCAGCGTAGATTTACCGTGGTCAATATGAGCAATAATTGAAAAATTTCTAATATTTTGAATGTCAGCCACGTTGCTAATAATGCCTCTTGAAGGCTTATACCTAATGCATCTGGTCCGATAATAAAGCTCAGGTGAGTTAGGTATAAGACAAGTTCTTAAACAGCGCGGATTCTATCTCATTTAAGTGGGTGATTAAAGTTCTTTGAGGGCCTATTTTTATCGTTTTAAGAATGGTTTTAAGTGCTCATCGATGGCTATTCTTGCACGAGAAATTCTTGATCGTATGGTGCCAACCGGGCAATGCATTAGTTCGGCGATTTTTTCATAAGGCAAACCTTCCATTTCTCTTAGAAGAACCGGAATGCGTAACTCTTCAGGTAAAGTATCAAAAGCGATAACCACTGCTTCTTGCATTTCATCTTGCATCATAAACTCTTCGGGATCGTTACGATCTTCTAAGTAAAATTTACTTTCTCGGCCTGAATCCAAGAGAATATCAATGTCACACCCTCGAGGGCGACGTGATTCAAATTTATTATGATTTTTAGCGGTATTTACTGCGATTCGATAAAGCCAAGTATAAAAACTACAATCTCCCCGAAATTTATTGAGCGAGCGATAAGCTCTTATGAAAGTTTCTTGCGTAATGTCTGAGCTGAGATTGATGTCATTCACTAAGTGAGAAACTAAATGATTAATCTTTTTTTGGTACTTCAAAACTAAAATACCAAAAGCTTCCCGATCTCCATTTAGAACCTGCAGAATAATTTGTGTATCAGAATCATCGTGATTATTCATAAAACACCACTTTGTTATTTGTACCTTATTTAACTCTTCAACCTAGAACTTCTAATCTTGTCATCCCTCGCTCTGCGAAGGATCTCATGAGATCCTTCGCAGAGCGAGGGATGACATACTGACCAGCGATGAGCAAAAATCATACTTTAATTATAGTCGTGGTTTCAAAAAAGGCTTTATTTTTTCGAACATCTAAGCGTTACGAAAACAATATCTTAGACGCCTCATTTCTTCTTTACTCACTGCATCGGAAAATATCACGACTGAAAGATATCTTCCCGTTTTAAGATCCTTAAATTTGACGGCAATTAACTTTAAAGTTACCAAGATGGGCGGATGAATAATGCAGCAGTAAGCAGTACCGTCACGTTGAATTAAATGCCACTCTCCTCTTTTAGCACCTTCTCGTATCTCAGTAATACTATTGTGCATTTTTCTTAAGGCATACTGATTTATGCTAATCAATAAATTGATAAAGCAAATCATTGATAAGAAAAGTTTGGGGAAAAGAGAAAAAGTTGTCATCCATATGCTATTGATGGCTGCAAAATGAATAAGCACTAAGAGAGTAGAGAATATTTTTGAAGGCCCGATTTTAATTTGTTGTTTGATTATACTCACGGATACGACCAACCATTGTTGCTAAATCGTCATCCGTAGGAAGGGATTGTCCTAGAAACCAATCATATAATTCAGGATCTTGAGATTCCAATAAACGCTCAAATAAAACTTTATCTTCTTCAGGCAAGTTTTCATAACAAGCATCGTAGAATGGCAACAATATGAGATCGAGTTCCAGCATGCCTCTATGGCAACGCCAACGTACGATGTTAGAAGAATTTAGTGTCATTACGAACTCTTAAGCTGTTAAAATGCGTTCTGATTTTTGTAGCCCGGGTAAGCGTTAAGCTTTTGTAACGCACAACCCGGGATCTTGAATCCCGGGTTGCACGTTTTAAAAAGCAAAAACGCTTACCCGGGCTACAAGAGAACCTCTATTAGTCACAGGAATGTAAAGTGAAAAGAATGAATTATCAAGAATTATTAGCGCAACACCCTGCTATTTTTTGTCATTTAAATAATTTAGGCATTATTAAAGTCGAAGGACCCGATGCCAAACAATTTCTACAAGGGCAACTTACTTGCGACCTCAATTCATTAACGCCTGAAAACCCAATTATCGGTGGATTGTACTGTAATATCCAAGGAAGAATTATTTCAGCATTTGGTCTCTTCTTTGATGGAAAAGATTATTTATTATTAATGCCTACTGATATTGTTCCATTGACACTCGTTCGATTAAAAAAATATTCAATGTTTTCTAAAGTTACTTTAACTGATGCGACCCCATTATTTCATATAACTGGTTTAATTGGTTTGCAATGTGAAGCGTTCATTAAAAAGCTACCGAGTGATGTAACGATTATAAAAATCCCTTCTGAACCAATACGATATCTTTTAATTCATTCTGCAGATAAAACCGAAATTATTTTATCTGAATCAGTTGAAGCACCAGAAGAACTGTGGAGATATTGTGATATTCAATCAGGCGTTGCTAACATTCATCCTGAAACTCAAGAAAAATTTTTACCGCATGAATTAAATTATCAAAATCTGGGATTCATTAGTTTTAATAAAGGGTGTTATCTTGGACAAGAAATCATTGCTCGCATGCATTACAAAGGAAAATTAAAATATCATTTAAAGAAAGTGATTTTTGAAACAGAAAAGTCTTTGAAACCAGGCACATCTATATTTGACACAGAAGATCCCTCTCGAGAAATTGGAACCGTAGTTGATGCTTTACCTATCTCTTCTAATCAAACCCTTGCATTAGTTATCCTACATGAACAAGCTCTAGATAAGACTCGTGTCCACATTGGAGAAGAATTACCAATCCAAATGCGTACATCACTAGACTTACCTAAATAGAGAGCTACAATTCCGCGGTGTTTTTCAACCACCATTCACAGGAGAAAAAAATGAGTGACAATACAACACCGCAATATGGAGAATTTTGTTGGAATGAATTAATGACCAACTATACAGAAAAAGCTAAGTCTTTCTACACTACTTTATTTAACTGGAAAACCCAATCTCATGATATGGGAAAAATGACTTACACCATGTTTATGTCTGGCGAAAAAGGTATTGGTGGGATGTTACAAACCCCAAAAGATAAAGTGGGACAAATTTCCCCTCATTGGATGAGTTATATCAGTGTTGAAAATGTGGATGCCACTCTTGAAAAAGCAGAATCTTTAGGAGCCAAAGTAAAAGTACCTGCTACTGCTGCTGGAGACTTTGGAATATTCGCCGTTATTGAAGATCCTACAGGTGCGCATATTGCTTTCTGGCAATCGTTTTCTAAATGATGTGAAAGCTGATCTCTTTGTAGCCCGGGTAAGCGTTTTTGCCTTTCAAAACGCGCGACCCGGGACAGATCC
>JAFEDO010000169.1 GCA_018241565.1 Pseudomonadota bacterium | reverse complement strand
TGACTGCATCTCTATCTTTATTGCTACTTATATCTAAATCTTTCCTCTTGCAATATGGTTGGGTCCATATATGACCCCATTGAATGCTAATTGGCAGTATAGATAGTTGGGTCTTCAATTTGAGCTTCACGAAATCCTTTAGCGCGGAAACGGCAAGGATCGCAAACTTTGCAAGCTCTCCCTTGGCTATCAGGGTTGTAGCAACTTAACGTTAAGCTGTAATCTACGCCTAATGCAATGCCTTGTTCAATGATTTGAGTTTTACTGAATTGAATTAATGGTCTATGAATCATTAAATGATTTCCTTCAACACCACTGCGAGTCGCTAAATTTGCCATCGTTTGAAAGGCATCAATATATTCCGGTCGACAATCGGGATAATTAGAATAATCGACGATATTAGCGCCAATAAAAATATCATGAGCACCAAGTACTTCTGCCCAACCTAATGCAATAGAAAGAAAAATTGTATTTCGAGCTGGAACGTAAGTGATTGGAATATCAGTGCTCGCTTGTTTAGGAATATCTAATGTGTGATCGGTGAGCGCTGAACCTTTGAACTGAGCAATATCAATATTAAAAATTTTATGTTCTTTGACACCTTGCAATACACATTGACGCTTAGCCATTTCAAGTTCGAAATGATTGCGCTGTCCATATTGAAAGGTAATCGCATAACATTCAAAACCTTGTGATTTAGCAATCGCTAAAGTCGTTGAGGAATCTACCCCGCCTGATAATAAAATAACGCCTTTTTTCATATTAACTCCAAGAATTCATTATTTACCAGGCACGTCGCCCCAGATATATTTATGTAATTGGATTTGAAAACGAATCGGAAGACGATCTCTTAAAATCCAATCTGCTAATTTCTGATTAGGCATAACTTGGTGTGATGGTGAGAATAATACCTCGCATCGTTTTGTGAGTTTGTAATCGTGAATCATTTTTTTTGCCCATTCATAATCATTTTCGTCACAAATAACAAACTTTACTTGGTCATGAGAATTGAGGAAATTGATATTTGAGTAAAGGTTTTTTTCAAGCTCACCTGAAGCCGGGGTTTTTAAATCAACAATTTTAATCACTCGAGGATCTACTTCTGAGACATCAACTGCCCCACTCGTTTCTAAAGAAACTTGATACCCTTGATTGCATAAAGCCGTTAATAAAGGTAAACAATTTTTTTGTGCTAGGGGTTCGCCACCTGTTACGGTGACATATTGAGGTTGGTAGTCGGAAACATTTGAAAGAATTTGATCGATTGTTTTATTTTCGCCACCTTTGAACGCGTACGTCGTATCACAATAAAGGCAGCGCAGTGGACAACCGGTTAAACGTATGAATACAGTAGGTAAACCAACGGTATTCGTTTCACCTTGGAGGGAATAAAAAATTTCTGTGATTCGGAGGTTGTTCATTGTAGTTAAGCTCGGTACATCTAGGAGATTAGTGGTTGCATTTGAAAGTCATTGTCATCCTGAGCGTCAGCGAAGGATCTCAGTGATAATTTGAGATCCTTCGCTGACGCTCAGGATGACACAATTCAATATCAGATCTTATAAACCTTGTTTATCCATGTCTTTGAGTTTAGCAATTGCTAACGTCGCACTACTTGTGCCTGGAAACTCAGATTTCACTTTCTTGAAATTGTCTTTAGCTTCTTGCCATTTTCCTAAGTCATAATAAGTTAAACCAAGTTTAGTAATAGCGGCTGCTTTTTTAGGTGAACGTGGATAATCTTTTACGACGGTACTTAATTCAGTAATTGCTTGATCATGTTGTCCTTGAATTAAATACATTTCTCCTAACCAATAGTGAGCATTGCCAGCGTATTCGCTTTTAGGAAAATCTCGAATAAAAGATTCCATTGAAACTGTCGCCTCACTATATCGTTTATCTTTGACGAGTTGATAAGCACGATCGTAACTTGCTTTATCAGCGCCATTGGATGATTTATTGGAATCTTTTTTTTGAGTGGACAGTGCTACTTTATCTAATTCTGCAGTGTCTGCTGTTGGAATTGATTTGGGTTCTTCAGTTGAAGCCTTTTTTGATTTTGCGAGTGAACTCGTGTCTTTACCAGAACTTAATTGCGTGAGGCGTTTATCTAAATCTTCATAAAAAGCACGTTGCTGTTCATGTAAAAGTTTTAAGTCATGGGCTTGGACTTCAAGCTTACCTTGGAGTTGTTGAATCTCTTGTTGAGCAGCTTCAAGGCGTGATAGCAACATTGAATTGCTTGAATTAGGCGTGCTGCTTGCTGATTCTATAGAAACATTTTTCTCTACTGGGGTGGTAACACTCACGGCTTCATCGACTGGAACTTCTGCGAAAACCCATTGAACTAGCGTCATTGTGAGTGCAAATGCAGCTAAAATCGTTAAGAAGATATATCGTTTCATGGTGTTTTTGAGCCCTCATATGAATGAAAGTGTGCGTTATTGTAACTCAAATACAGCTTTTTTGGGTATATTTTTACATATTTAAAGATGTAGCCTTGATGCGCTTTTTGCATCAAGGTTTTGAAACACCAAGAGACCTTGATGCAAAAAGCGCATCAAGGCTTGTATGTTTACACCTGTAGGCCGAAAGGCTTAATCTCAAGGACGCTTGAGATGAGAGAAGAGATCCCGTATCAAGGCAAGGCAAAAAGCCTGATTCGTAG
>JAFEDO010000168.1 GCA_018241565.1 Pseudomonadota bacterium | reverse complement strand
TTAACAAAACGTGAAATAGACGTTATTAAATGTATTCTTCAAGGATACTCTGCTAAGAAAGTTGGTTTAAGCTTAGGTATTTCATTCAGGACGGTGGAATCTTATATCAACATGATTAAATTAAAGTTGAAATGCAGCAGGAAGAGTGAACTTATCGAGCTCTGCATGCGATCGGGGCTTTATAAGGTTTTCTTTTAACATTTATACCAATCCCGGCATTTTTGGGGGGCTTGAACAGCCAAAAATCGAAAATTCAGCTGGGATTGGCATAAATATAGGGGTATAAGAATTGACAAATCCTGCCTCAAACGGCATGATTGGCCCCCTTAAAAGACAGTATGGAGAAGAACTTTGGCTAATATCAAATCTGCGATTAAACGCGCAAAACAAAGCATTAAGCGTCGCGAACACAACGTAGCTCGCCGTTCAATGTTAAGAACATATATCAAGAATACCGTGAAAGCTCTTGAAGCCGGCAACGTAGAAGCTGCTACCAACGCTTTCAAAATAGCTGAGCCGATTATCGACCGCATGGCTCGTACAGGGTTAATTCATAAGAATAAGGCTGCTCGTCATAAGAGCCGTTTAGTAAGCCAAATCAAAAAGCTTTCTAAGGCTGCATAGTCAGCATGTCATCCTGAGCGTCAGCGAAGGATCTCGTGGTAACCTTGAGATCCTTCGCTGACACTCAGGATAACACGATACCCGTAAACTACAACTCAGTCTGTTTCTCTTCAATAAACTTCATCAAATCTTGGCACAATGGTTGTGTGCCTTCTTTGTTAATTGCAGAAATCATATAGACAGGTCCTTGCCAATTTAATCCCGCTACAATGCGATTGCGGATCTCTTGAAGCTCTTCTTCAAGTACCATATCGACTTTATTTAAAACCAACCAACGGGGTTTTTCTGCCAATGCAGAATCATATTGTTCTAATTCACGAATAATGGCTTTCGCAGAATCAATGGGATCACTCTCATCACAGGGCGCAATATCAATAATGTGTAGAAGGATCCGCGCACGCGATAGGTGCTTGAGAAATTGCACGCCTAAACCAACACCTTGGCTCGCTCCTTCAATCAATCCTGGGATATCAGCAACCACAAAGCTACGATGAGAGGAGACGCTTACGACCCCTAAATGAGGATGCAATGTTGTAAATGGATAATCAGCCACTTTAGGTTGAGCTGCAGATACGGCTCGAATAAATGTTGACTTGCCCGCATTCGGCAAACCCAACAAGCCCACATCTGCTATGACTTTCAATTCTAAATGTAACTGTCTTTGTTCCCCTGGCGTCCCCGGCGTTGACTGCCTAGGCGTTCTATTCACACTGCTTTTAAAACGAATGTTTCCTAAACCATGAAAGCCACCCTGGGCCACCTTCAATACCTGCCCATGCTGCGTGAGATCACCGAGAGATTCCTCGGTACCTGCATCAAAAACTTGAGTCCCTACTGGCACAGGGATATATAAATCCTCTCCTGCTTTACCCGTACAGTCACTACCTCCGCCACGCTCCCCATTTTGAGCTCGAAAAGACCTTTGAAAACGGAAATCGATGAGCGTATTAACGCCTTCATCTGCTCTGAGATAAACACTGCCCCCATCTCCACCATCGCCTCCGCTAGGACCACCCTTAGGGATAAATTTTTCCCGACGAAAAGCAACTATGCCGCTACCACCGCTGCCCGCTTCGACTCGAATTGTTGCTTCATCGATAAATTTCATAAAAATCCAATAATAAAATTGAAATACACCACGTAACTGTCATCCTGAGCGCAGCGAAGGATCTCAAGTTGACGTTGAGATCCTTCGCTACGCTCAGGATGACAGCCTCGCTCACGCTGACAAGAAAAAAAAAGCCCCGATGAACGGGGCTTCAATAACGTAGGAGACAAAACTCATTTAAGCTTGGCCAGTTACGGACTCCAATGGCTCTACCATCACAAAACGTCGGTTCTTATGACCGCGTCTTCGGAATCTAACTATGCCATCAACTAATGCGAATAAAGTGTGATCTTTTCCAATACCAACGTTCATTCCTGGATGATACTGAGTACCCCGCTGACGAATAATGATATTGCCTGCATCGATAAACTCACCACCATAAATCTTCACACCTAAATACTTAGGATTTGAATCGCGACCATTACGAGTACTACCACCCGCTTTCTTATGTGCCATGACAAAAACTCCTTCAAACCTACTAAAAATTATTCTTTATGAATCAATACTAAAACTTAATTTGAGTAATCTTCACTTCTGTAAAATACTGTCTATGTCCCATCTGCTTACGATGGTGTTTACGACGACGAAACTTAACAATCTTCACTTTGTCGTGACGGCCTTGAGACAATACTTCGGCTTTAACTACGCCATTTTTGATATAAGGCGCGCCAATCTCAATTTTGTCACCATCAGCAACCATTAATATTTTGTCTAAATCAACAGAATTGCCCGGTTCAACTGGCAATTTTTCCAATTTAATACTTTGGCCTTCAGAAACTCTGTATTGTTTTCCACCACTTTCAATCACTGCGTACATGGTCTAACTCCGTTATGCGGGAATAATTCTAAAAAAGGGAGTGTATTCTATGAGATCAAACGCCTCTACGCAAGGAACATTTCAGAAATTTCATGGTTATCGGCCGGGAAAGCTTAGGGGAGACATAAGCCCTGCCGCATGGATATGTCGAGCATGGTTATATAAGAACTCAAATTGCCTTCTCAATGAGAGGTTCAGACCTCCTAAATGCTCGAGATACAAATCCCGATTGGTTTGATCAGTCGGATTCGTTTGATCAGAATAATGGATACCCGCACCATGTTGTACCAACAATACCAAAATTTCTTCTAGTCGAGATAAAACTTCTTCCGATCTATCTGTGTTTTCTGCTAACGCAACAAAATAACCAAAAAGATTGATTCGCGTTATTGCTGGCCAACCATTAGGTACCGTTGTTAAAAGTAATTCATCATTTGGGTTAGCATCCGATCTTAATAACAACACTCGAGCCATATCAAAATACGCTTCATTGCCCGTATTAAAATAATTACTTAATACTAAACTCAACGCACTCTGTCTATTTCGTGTCGCCTCAAACAAAGCACCAGCACTTGCTCCGTGTGATACTAACGTATGCATAACGGTCATGTTAGGGATTGCACATGCTAAAAGCAAAGCTGATGCAGTGTTTACTCCACGAAACCGTTGCGGAGATACAGCATTAACATCCGCAAAGTGTTCGCTCACTAATTCTGAAATACACTCCGGCGCTTGCATCAGCACAGCTATCAATAAAGGATTAGTAACTGTCGTAAATCTTATTTCCCCTGAGGCACTTATCAAAATAACACGACTCATTTGATTAATACCAAGATTTGCATTTAAGCGAAGTATCAATGTAATAATATCTCTAAAATTTATTCCTTCCTTTATATCTTCGCTCATTAATGTCGGAAGACCACTCGGCTTATCCCATTTAGAATACATTGCACCCATTATTGCAAATTGTAATAGCTCGTCCGGAAAAAACGTTTGTGTGACATACAAAGAAATCTCAAATAACGATAGAGGCAACTTTCCTAATAATCTTGCACGAGCAAATATTCTTTCTACAACGCCGTTTTTGCATAATAATTTTTCTTCAGAATCTTCTGAAACTCTCGATCTATTATGTAAAAACATTAAACTTGCATTTAAGATAAGTCTTTCACGCACTGTATTCAAAAATGTATTTGCATCTTCTGAAATTGGTTCATCAGAAACTGATTCTTCAGAAGCTATCAATAATTCTTGCAAACGAGGTTGTTGGTCATCAGCTAAATCAACCAAGGCTTCATGAAATTGCGCTATCAAATCATTGACATGTTGCTCAATATATTGCAATCCTTCTTCCATAGACAAAGCAGGATCCACAAAAAAAGTGTTATGCGTAATGCAACGTAATAGCATCATACGAATAAAACCAACGCCTATAGCTGCTGTTCTGCGCTGATCCAAAAATTGGAATAAATTATCATCCATCCTGACTAACCACCATTGAAAAAAACTCGAAAAGACTGCTAGAAAATTACTAGGAATCTAAAACCCATATAACTACGAATTTATTTTTTTATGATTATTTACTTAAGACTGAAACTGCAGGTACTCCGTCAATACTGACCGCTCTTTTCTTCACTGCTGTATTCCCTTCATCATCGGAAGAAGAATCTCCTTTACCTTTAAATGGATCAGGTAAGTCCCCATCAGCCTCCATTAAAGATAGTGGTAAATGCACGGGACGTATTACACCAGAACATGTACTGCCACGAGGAACTGAGTACATACACGGAGCTCCAGACAGAATCATAGTAGCAGCCGTGAGGTAAAACTTAACATCAATTCCATGCTGCTCGCCTAAAGCCTTACTTATTTCTTTTGCTATTGGATGAGAACTCTTCGCTAAAAAAATGAATAATGAGCTGCAATCATTCAGAGTCCCCGCAGCACCTATATTAATGGATTGGGTACGCAATTCTTTTTCAAATGTATTATCAACAACTTCACCACGAGCTTTAGCAGATAGAGCATCTCTACTCAACGCATCAAGATACTTCTGCACAATCTCAAAAACTCCTCTCAATTTTTGCGCTAAATCATATCCATCCCTCAATTCTTGTTCTGTCCACTGCTTTCGCGTTTTCATTATTTTTGCTCCCCTTTTTGACAGGATTAAAATTTGGGCAGAATTTTATCATAAATATATATAAATACAAGAAAAAATGAGACAGGGTGGAATAGCGGAACCATTTTAAAAAGTCCCGCGAAGCACACTGCAATCTCAACTAAATTTTTGATCTCTAACAAAAATCTTTTAGTCTTTTTCAGGCACCAGGAACTATCGATGTTAAATAATTTTGATACTCCGTAAACTGATTCCTAGGATCAGCCTCTAAAGCAAATCTGGCTTCAAATAATGAAAACTGCTTCATAAGCAAAGAAATATTATCTAACAATTTTACATCAGCAGTTACTGCCGTAGATTTTGCTAAAAACTCTCTCATTTTTTCTGAAACCGGCTGAATAATCTCTCGGATAAATCTTTCTGCACTAAACGCATCTGGATTACTTGAGCGATGCAAATAATTCGCCTCAATCGAATAAAGAGACAAAAACGCCATATACTTTACTGTTGGTTCAAAATCAAATTGTTTAACCCACTGTTCCAATGGCAACTCAGAATTTACTTTTAATAGGTTTTCGAAAGCAATATGTCCACGTCGAATGATATATTGCAAACGTTCTGCTTTCTCAAGCTTTATGCCATTGGATAAATTCACTGAGTCTTTTTTATCATCAAAATAGAATCGATAAGATAATTCATATGCCATGCAATGAAGTAAACACTCGCTTTGAGGTGCAAGTGTTTTTTCGAGTAAATCATCACAAATCGCAAGTGCATGCACAAACGGAGAAGATTTAGTTTTGAAAAACCCACTTAGAAAAGACCGCCGAACCTGAAATTCTCCATTACATAAAGCATCGATTAGGAAAAGCCCCACATGAAAACGACACGTAGGGAAATCACTGTTCATCATATTTGTTTCATTCTTATCATAAAATGCTTTAAATAATTTTGCGTAATCTTTCTTTTCGATTAAATTATTTATAAATTCTGGCCTTTGTGATCCATGTGCTGCATAAAATCCATAGTAATTGTATCGTCCCTTATTTCCACTCACATCAGCATGAGGTTTTGCGTCTGTAACAGAATTGATATTATCCATATTGAGAATGTTAGCTTGCAATGCAGCTGCTAATTTCGGACTTAGGGTTAATTTCTGTAATTGGTTTTGATAAGTAAACTCAGCAATTTTAGGTCGCAATGAAGCGACTAATTCAGGGCTCAGAGTTAATTTCTGCAATTGGCCTTGATAAGTAAACGTATATCCAACATTTAGAATATCTCTTAATTCTTTGACTTTATTTTCTCTTAAAAGCCCCATCAAAAAAACCGTTATGAATTGTTCCAATTTCATTTGATAATGACTGCTCGGATTATCGGACAAAAGCTTAAGGTTTTCTTGAATGCAAAAGAGATGAAATGCCGTTTCTAAAAAAGCATTTGTTTCAGATTCAATTGAACTTTCAATATCTTTTAATCTGTGACGAAAAGCGAGTTTTTCGTTTTCTGATAAATCTGACTCTAGCAATTTAAATAAAGATGTTAAATTTGAGAATAAGATGTCAGCTTGCGAAGCTCTATTTGAAAACAAATAAAAATAAACCGCTTTAGTAAAAAATTGAATGCCATTTTTCACAAGATCAAGATTTTCAATTTTACCTTTACTGATTAAATCTAAAATCCAATAAAAAAGCGTTATATTTTCATTTCGAAAATTTGGTGTTTCCGTATATTTTTTGGATCTAAAAGCAAACCCAAGAGCAGGATGAGCATTCAATGCATTCACTAAATCTTCCGGACGGACATATAAGTCTCGGCCATCAAGTTTTAGATTTATCCTGTTTTTAGAAAGCATTCGACCAATAGAATCCATTAACCATTTTTCAAATATAAGATCATTTAACTCAACGTGGGTTTCCAAGTAGAAAATCATATAATCTAATCCAAGACAGCGTTCTAATGCCCCCAACTCACCCCATCTTATATTTGCTACTTCTTCACTTTCTTCAAAGTGAGCTCTTGAATCTTTAATTATAAAAGCTTGTCCGTAAACATTTAACATCAGTTCAATATGTTTTTCTTCAGAACGATTCATTATGCGACTATATCTATTCACCAAATCTCTCATCACCAAAAACAGGTGTTCCTTTTTTCTATCCGTTGTTTCATTCTTTGCTTCGATCAAATCAAAAAACTCTATCTCATACATCTCTTTTATTTTCCCTAAACTAAAAAATTGAATCAAAAGATTTCTAGATAAATTCACTAAAACCGCACGTTCTGGAGTTGGCTTTAATATTTGCTTCATACAAAAATTCCACAAAGGAACTTTGATTGCCTCAATCATTTTATCAGTCACTCGCACTGTATGATTACCAACAAAATAATGAGGGATTTTTTCTTGTGTTAATTCTTCTAAAATACGACTTATTTCACTCACATCTTTAACTTGCATTGCATGTTCAAATCTTATTTCAAGAATTGAAATAATTTCAGGAAGAAATAATTTATCAAAAAGATCACGAGCCAAAGCCACTGATTTTTCGTGATCTGCACCATTGTCATTTTTCCCACTTTCAATCAAAGTTAACAATGGCTCTTTAAGTGCCTTACGAAGAATTTCATCATCATACTGTATTTTTACACCATGAATAAATACGGGCTCTCTTTTTAAAAGCTTTTCTATTACTGACACACATCTCTGATAATCTTCGCTTGAAATGGCTTCTTTAATGTATTCGATTGGAAAGAACTTATAGAAAACTTTACGCGCCAAGTTTATGATGTCATTGCTTTGTAAGATTATAGGAGTACGGTAAAGCAATAGGTATAACACACTATAAATGAAACTCAGATGATCTTTAGGATTTTCAGATATCTCGGCATCATCTACTTGAATTGTAACTAATTCGTTACTTAAAAACTGTTGAAGCATCTCCTTACATTTCTGAGAACTTGTTCCTGAAAGACATCGGTCAACGGCTAATCTCCATGGATTAACGTAAACTGGCGCAGCCGTATCTTGAGTTTCTTTTTTCATTAGAATGTTCCTTAACTGATTGTTACTATGAGTTACTTTTTCTTTACATTCTGCATTGAATATTTCACTGAAGTACTTTCTTCAAATGAACGCAGTACTGTCGAAAAGCGGTGAATTTCACGTAGGAATGGCTTATCCTGAGCTGATGTATCGTCGCTCCCTACAAACTCTTCTACCTTTTTAGCAACTGGAGCAATAATACTCTTATTGAAGCTACCCACTTGCGATTTTATTAAATTGTTTGACTCACCTAAGCCATGCAGCTGACTTAAATGAAAAGATAGTGCATTTGTGTATTCCGTTAATGCCTCCCACGGGAAATTCTTAACCCAAGCTTCCAATGGTAATGATTCATTCGCTTTCATTAAGTCCGTAAAAAGATTCTGTCCGAAATTTATGATTCGGTGCAAATACTCTTTTCTATGAGTTTTCATATCATCTGATGGATTCTTTG
>JAFEDO010000167.1 GCA_018241565.1 Pseudomonadota bacterium | reverse complement strand
TGAGAGTGCATTCACTACGAAGAGGTGCTGCAGAAGGCATCGAAGTGATCGCACGCGGTAATTCCAAAACATCAAAAGTGATTGGACGCAGTTTAGCAGAAATAGAATTACCACCGGGTACGATTATTGGTGCGGTCATCAGAAATGAGCAGACATGGATCGCGAATAATCGACAATTAATTATTGAACCAGAAGATCATTTAATTTTATTCGTTGTGAACAAAAGCTACATTCATGATGTAGAACGTTTATTCCAAGTCAACGAATCGTTTTTTTAGATAGAGTATTGTAGCCCGGGTAAGCGCGGTTGCTGGTTTTAATAGTTCAGGTTCCGCGCGCAACCCGGGATCCGATCCCGGGGGTTGCGCGTTTTGAAAAGCAAAAATGCCTACCCGGGCTACTAACGTATTTGTCATCCCGGCCGAGTGCCGAGCTTTTGCGGCACGAGAGCCGGGATCCAGTGTCGTTTTTTATAATATTGAACGGTAAAAACATGCAAATAGCCATCGTACTACGAGTACTCAGTATCCTCTTAATGATGTTTAGCTTCAGTATGGTTCCACCACTCTGGATCGCCGATTGGTACGGCGACAGTCCTGGTTATCCATTTCTCATCGCATTTGGCATTACTTTCTTTAGTGGTGTTTTCTTATGGGCACTTTTCCATAAACATTATGGTGAATTAAAAACACGAGATGGATTTTTAGTGGTGATTTTATTTTGGTTTGTCTTATGTTCATTTGCTGCTTTACCTTTAATGATAGCTGATTATCCTCACCTTAATTTCACTGATGCGATGCTGGAATCAGTTTCTGGTTTTACAACGACGGGTGCTACTATTTTAAGACATATTGATGAATTACCTCGGGCAATGTTGTATTACCGACAACAATTAGAATTCTTAGGGGGAATGGGAATTGTCGTATTAGCCGTTGCCATTCTACCAATGATTGGCGTGGGTGGTATGCAACTCTTTCGCGCTGAAACGCCAGGCCCCATGAAAAATAGTAAAATGACACCACGTATTACAGAAACGGCAAAACGCTTGTGGTACATCTATTTAGGATTAACGGTTATTTGTGCGTTTGCTTATTGGGTGGGCGGCATGAGTGTATTCAATGCCATCGGAGAAAGTTTTGCGACGATCTCAACCGGTGGATTTTCAATGCATGATGCTAATTTTGCTTATTACAATAGTACGACACTAGAAATGATCGCATCCGTCTTTATGATTTTGGGAGGTATCAATTTTTCTCTACACTATCTCGCTATCAGAAATTATTCTTTAAAATATTATTGGGAAGATGAAGAATTTAAAATGTATTTATTATTATTAGTGGCAATGATCCTTATCGTCTTTGTCAGTTTAATGATTCATCGCATTTATGCACATCCATTAACAAGTCTGACAAAAAGTATTTTTAATGTAATTTCGATGGTGACTACCACAGGATATATCTCCGCACCTTTTGCGACTTGGCCAGGTTATGTGCCTGTACTCATTATTTTTGGCACGATTATTGGCGGTTGTGCTGCATCCACATCGGGTGGTATTAAAGTCATTCGCGCATTACTCATGGTGAAGGAAACCAGACGAGAAATTCATCGATTAATGCATCCACAATCTATTGCTACTTTAAAATTTGGTAAGCAAATATTACCCGAACCTGTACTGCAAGCGATGTGGGCATTTATCGCCGCATTTTTAGGGTTATTCATATTTCTCATGTTGATTTTATTAGCGTTAGGATTAGATTTCGAAACAGCATTCGGTACGATAGCAGCTTGTATTTCAAATACAGGAACCAGTATTGGTCAAGTTTCAGATAACTTTGCAAAATTAAGTGATCCCTGCAAGTGGGTCATGATCTTCGCCATGCTACTCGGACGACTAGAAATTTTCACTCTTCTCGTTATCCTGAGCCCCGACTTTTGGCGAAAGTAGTTCTGGTTTTAAGTGAAAGAAATTTCTTATCACGCTTTCTTAAATGGATTTTCATCTAGAACATAATTCGGATCATTTTTCCAAGCGGCACAATAATCGAGTTTTTTAAATTATTGTGCGGCTAGTACCCCTGATTTTTGAAATACGCGTAGTTGACATATATGTCAACTACGCGTATTTCAAAAACAAGCATTTCTTGGTGGGTCGCTACCCATAAATCCTAAAGCCGCCTAGATATTATTCCGTATGTTTACGACACGTAAGTTTATGACTCGTAAACTTATGATGTATGAACCGACAACATCACTAATCTTTTGTATTAATTCAATACTCTACTATTATAAAACGGAGATAGTCATCAAAATAACAAAATAAGAAGGAGTGCCCGATGAAAACCTCGGATTTATTTATCAAAGCCTTAGAAAATGAAGGAGTTGAAGCTATTTATGGGGTTCCCGGGGAAGAAAACTTGGATTTAGTGGAGTCTATTCGGAAATCTTCCATCAAGCTAGTCATTACGCGCCATGAGCAAGTGGCGGGGTTTATGGCAGCAACTTATGGTCGGTTGACAGGGAAAACAGGCGTTTGCCTTTCCACTTTAGGGCCAGGTGCAACTAATTTGGTAACAGCGGCAGCTTATGCCCAATTAGGCGGGATGCCAATGATGATGATTACAGGACAAAAGCCCATTAAAAAAAGTAAGCAGGGAAAATTTCAGATTGTCGATATCGTAGAAATGATGCGTCCGCTAACTAAGCTAACCAAACAAATCGTATATGGTAGTACGGTTCCTGCTTTGGTCAGAGAATCATTTCGATTAGCAGAAGAAGAAAGACCCGGTGCTGTGCATTTAGAATTGCCCGAAGATATTGCTGCTGAAGATGCTGAGGGTTTTCTATTTAAAACAAACATGCCTGTGATCCCCTACGCAGATACACCACAATTAGATGAAGCAGTCAGAATGATTGAGTTAGCGAAGAAACCTTTGTTACTCATTGGTGCGGGCGCTAATCGTAAAAGTACGACGAAAGCCTTAAGTACTTTTGTCGATACAATTGGCATTCCATTTTTTAATACACAAATGGGTAAAGGTGTTGTCGATGAACGCAATCCTTTATTCATTGGAACAGCAGCTTTATCAGATGGTGATTTTGTGCATTGCGCGATTCATTCAGCTGATTTAATTATTAACGTAGGACATGATATTGCAGAAAAACCACCATTTTTCATGAATCGCGATGGCGCCAAAGTCATTCATGTGAATTTTTTCCCAGCGCATATTGATGAAGTCTATTTTCCTAATTTAGAACTTGTTGGTGATATTTCTCATACGGTTGACTACTTCACGCAACATATTAAAAAATCTTCTAATTGGGATTTAGCTTATTTTCACAAAGTGAAAAATATTGTTGACCAACAATTATTAGATAGAGTCTCAGAGGATCATTTCCCTTTGTATCCGCAGAGAATTGTGCATGATGTGCGACAGGTGATGCCATCAGATGGAATATTAACTTTGGATAATGGCATGTATAAGATCTGGTTTGCCAGAAATTATTATGCGCATCAACCGAATTCGATTTTATTAGATAATGCATTAGCCACTATGGGCGCAGGATTACCTTCAGGTATGGCAGCTAAATTAGTTCATCCAAATCGTAAAGTACTAGCAATTTGTGGCGATGGTGGTTTTATGATGAATTGTCACGATTTAGAAACAGCCGTACGATTAAAACTGGATTTAGTCATTTTGGTATTACATGATAGCGCTTATGGCATGATTAAATGGAAACAAGCCAATATGAAATTTACTGATTTTGGTCTGGATTTTACGGATCCAGATTTCGTAAAGTTTGCGGAAAGTTTTGGTGCAATCGGACATCGAGTCACCAAAGCATCAGAATTTTCTGTACTACTCAAACAAGCGTTAGAAAAACCAGGTGTTCATTTGATTGATGTCCCAATTGATTATTCTAAAAATGTTTTTGATTTGGGCGATGGTTTGAAAAAACAAACTTGCCAATTATAAAAAGGAAAAATGAAAATGGAACAGCTTAAAGTTTTTTCCCCCTATGATGGACACTTTATTAAAGAAGTTCCCTTTAATAATGAAGAACAAGCAGATGCAGCATTGGCTTTAGCCT
>JAFEDO010000166.1 GCA_018241565.1 Pseudomonadota bacterium | reverse complement strand
TAAAGCAATGATTTGTGCATCTTGCCATTCATAGAAAGCTATCTTTTTGTCTATTCTTTGATTTAAAACGCCATGGTGAGGCGTTATTTGATTGTTAAATACGGGACCTTCAATTAAAGCAGGTGCTCTACCTTCTAAACTTTCCTTCTTTTTACGAATCACGTCGAGTTCAGAGGAAGAAAAGCGATACAGCCCCGCACTTCCGTTCACATCATCGATGTGCTTATTGAGATTGGACAAACCATTAAAAAACGAAAACGTGGCATTTTGAGGTATCTGGGGCTTATGGGTTTTATTGTAGTTTTCTATTACTGCACTCAAATCAAATTTCTTAAAAGGACGCTTCATACAACACCTCTACTTATTTTTCGACCATATAATCATAAATTTTTATACAATGCAATATTATATGATAAATTTAATCATATAATATTATTTAAACTCGAATTTCAAATATCCTATGATTTTATAAGTTCGAGAATCCTAAAAATATTCGATTTTTATCGGGAAAATCCGTGATTTTAACTATTGTGTCTATGCCTTCCTCTTGCTATAAAAAACTCCCTGATGGCTTTGATTCGTGAAATCACTCAACCATTTTCTTATCAAACCGTAGTGCCGTAGGTGTTGTCCAACGCCCTTCTCGAACAAGCTTTAAGGCGATATTAATGCCGTGATCGAGACTCAAACGTTCCCCTGTTATCTTGCTCTTCCTCAAACTGCCAAAACGAACTTCATAAATAATTTCGTTAATGAGCCAAGGCAACCATTCATCATCTCGCCCACACAGCTTTAATTCTTTCACCAATCGTTTAAACGTAAATGATGAAACCCTGTTTGCATCTCCCCTATTTGCCATATAACCACCATCTGTTTTTAAATTGCGTTTCAAATCCATTATCTCTGCTTCCTTGGCTGCCTCTTTTTTTAAGAGCTCACGTTTCATGTCCAAAATGTCTATCTGGCTTCGAATAGCGCCTGTCTTTTGAAGCTCTGCATAAGTCATCGCACCCGGCTTTATGCCAAGAGAGATCCGTTTCTCTGCATCCTGAAGCCTTGCAATTTCCTGCTCTATCTCAAAAATCTTCTCTGCATTCGTAGAATCACAACAACAATCACCAAGAAACTCTGAGTCTTCTCTTTCGCTCGGTACTTGTTTCAAGATCATGGTACTATCTCTGTTGTTATTTTTATTATTAAGATATTTATTATTATAAGGAGTGACATTTTTATCACGAGAGGGCGTGGCAAATTTATCGCTCCCTGCCGTAAAAAATCCGTCTCTTTCTTCAAAAGCCATGTCTTTGTTTGCTGAGATTTTTGGTAGCGCCCTACCTAAAAAATCTCTTTCTTTTACTTTCATCGCATTGCCCTCTTCTTGCTCATCTTTAAATCTACCGTTCACTCTTGAAGAAACTTCCTTTTGTCTCTCATCTGTGTTCCTTGGGGCGAGCGTTCGAACCATTGCATCACAATTCTCGTTACTTAATGTTTGTAACAATCGAGAGATCTTATGCTCTTTTGTCTGACTGGGATTTGATTTTTTAACAGCTCTATCTTTTGTGCTACTTATCTTTTTTATGATAGAAGTCGGTACTCTTACCAAAAATGTATTAGCCAACATACCACTCTTATTATCAGAGTTTTGCTTTACAACTAAATATCCTGTTTCCCTTAAAACCTTGACGTACCGCATAACCGTCCTCTTAGACTTTGAAAGATTTTCTGCTAATTCAATATAACTTATCGTGACTTCTAAATTGGAGTGAAAGCGCGCTTTTCTAAATAGCGTTTGCCAGCATTGATTCACTTCTGCGTTGATTTTTGGATCCTGGAGTAGATACTCCATCAGCTGCGTTAAGATCAGTGTGTATTCTTTTTTTTGGTTAATTTCGTGAATTTCTTCAGCGGTACATGGAAGGGCAAGCATAGTTATCCCCTTATTGATATTAATATTTAAATATCCTAACCCAAGGAAAACTATCCGTTACTTTGTGAATTCTAATTGTCATATTTGTTATAAAGCATCGGTAAGCACTTACCAATGACTCTACTGAAATCTTCTTTCGTATTTTTTTAAATTGACGACCCTTGTGTTTAAAACACAAAAGGAAGCAAATAATCCTTAACTTATCGTCATTTTGATTTTACGACTGAATACCACTCGAAAAAAACTAGATCCTAGAACTTCAAGAAAACTTCAGAATGTCTTTCCTTTTTACCAATCTGAAGCGATTGCGTCAAATTATTTTTTCACTTAAAAATTTATCATGCTTCGAAAAAAACGAGAAGAATAGCTCTTGAATGGCATTATATGATCAAAAAATATTCGACGCCTTGTGCATTGAAAGTATATAAATCCATGTTTACTTTGTTCATCGTAATAACTTTTCCCATATATAGTTTTTAGGAAGCTGATTTGAGAAGTGCTGAAAAAATTGCACTGACTCCCAAGAATCAATTTTGATTTTACACTTTATGATCATCTGAATTCTATATCATAGATAAACGATTTCGCCGAAGAGTACTAATAAAATATTCTAATTTTTGAAAAGACTGAAATGACAAAACTAATTTCCCGTTCCCTTTTTTATTAGTCTTAATCTCTGCTTTTATATTAAAAAGATTCAATAATTCTTTTTCGAAAGCAACAATTTTCGGATCTTGCTTTTGTGTATTATTAAAATTTTTATGCCCAGACTTTTTAGATATTCTTCTTACTAATTCTTCTGTTTCTCTAACGTTCAAACCATTTGCAATAATTGAATCTACTACTTGAACCTGTTCTTCTCCAGGCAAAGTTAATACGGCTCTTGCATGTCCCATTTCTATTTTTCTTTGAACAAGCATTTCTTTTAATAATTCTGGTAAGTTTAGCAGTCTCAACATGTTAGTTACCATTGTACGAGAACGCCCTACCACCTTTGCAATTTGTTCATGAGTCATTGCAAATTCATTAACTAAACGATGCAAAGCATTTGCCTCTTCAATGGGATTTAAGTCTTTCCTTTGTATATTTTCAATAAGGGCAAATGCCAACGCAGACTCATCTCCAATATTACAGATAATTACGGGTACCTTTTCTAAACCAGCTATTTTTGACGCACGCCAACGCCTTTCCCCCGCAATGATCTCGTAATTTTGTCCTACGCTTCTTACAATAATTGGTTGCAAAATTCCATTTTCTTTAATTGATTCAGAAAGTTCCTTTAGCGACTCCAAATCAAATTCTACTCTTGGTTGATATTTGCCTGGCACTAACTGACTAATCATTACCGTCTTAAGTTCTCTCTGTATATTTTGGGACGAATCATTTTCGGTGTTTACTGAATTTGTAACACCTAGTACAGCTTCTAGTTCTTTTCCAAAAGAACGCTTAGCATTTATTCCCACTTTGCTCCATCCTTACAGAGTAGTTTCTAAAGTTGATTTAAAAATTCATCGAAGCTCATAATTCTCTCGAGAAAGTTTTTTTTATATGCACGGATAAAATCACAGAATCGGTCTGCAACCAGAACATTTGACAACCCATCTTTTAAAAACAAACTAAGATACATGTTTTTCTGAATACTCTTCGTAAAATCTTTATCTATTTCTATCTTTTCTTTTTCCGTGCATGATTGATAAAACTTTAATATTTCTTGATCCTGATAGCGACGATACTGAATCATGTATTGTTCTTTTTGTTTCTTTTGATCATCACTTTCTTTATCTTTATGCATTTCCTTAATTAAATCTTTACTTGATCTTACTGGTTGATAATCTTCATCTAACGCTTTTTCCAAGTACCTCGCTAAATTAAAGATCTTTCCTTGTTGAAATGTGAAAGAAGATTCAATAATTGACATTTTTTCTAAAATATATTGTTCATCATACTCAGCTAACAGCTTATCAACCCTTCTTTTCGAAAATCCATAGTTTTTAAAGAGCTTTTCTGAAAGAATATTTTCAGCATTATCTGTTAGCTTAGCCTTTTGTACCTCATTATCCCCTGTTTTTTTCTGGATTTGAAATTGTAAACCGACAATATGTCTTCCATTTTTTTTGAATCTTACTGTAATTAAAATCGGTGAATATTCATTTACCTCGACAATTGCTTTATCGAGAACTCTACGTTTGAAGTCTCTAAAATATATATATTCATTATCTTTGACCCCCATTAGTTTCCTGAACGTCTCTATGTCAAGCAAGGGAGTATGCGAGATATTTTGGTATCTAATGCAATTTTCGTATAAAGCCAAACCGTATGTTGATCTAAATTTTGCTTGCACATCCATATTTAATCGACCATACATCTCTGGACGATAGAGTAGCTTTCGCATTTTGTTACTGTATGAGTATTTACAAATTGAACCATCGAGACTTGCATCTGAAATAATAGCGCTAGCATTCCATGTACTTCCTGAATCAATGCGATCCTTGTCGATCAAATTCCACTCAATAACTGTCGATATAAGCGCAACCAACGCTTGTTTTATTTTTTGACTGTCTTTGCTGTTATACCCTATTAATTTTGATAATGTACCTATGTGAATCTGGTGCTCGTCTTTCTCTAGTAAATATTCGTAAGCATTATAAAGTAATGCATTTGCTATCTTTCTCTGCACAAGAGTAAGCCCACTACTGGAGTGAATAGCCCCCACATTTTTTTTGAGCTCTAATAACTCTTTTTCTTTGACGACTTCATGCATTAATACTTCCTTATTATTTTTATTTAGTTCCCCGTAAATGTCACACTTAATACTTTTGACATTTAATTTATCCTATAACACAGTAAATTTTTGTTTAATCCCTATCCATTATTTTTAACGTATACTGTTTTCTAGTCTTTTTCTCAGCACTTATAGCCAACCAAAATCTATTCGTATAGTATCCCAGGCATAATACTATCTTGTATTTAACATTTTAACAAGCATGTGATACTCTTATTCATATGTTATGGCATGGATTACAAAACGAGGATAAAAATATGACGAAAATCATTGTAAATGCTACCAACAAAGGAGGAGAAGGAAAAACTACGACAAGCATTAATCTTGCAGAATACGCTAGTCTTGTTATGAATAAAAAAGTTCTAGCTATAGACCTCGATCCTCAAGCAAATTTCTCAAGCCGGTACATTCCCATGGATCGTGACCCTGCGTTTAAGGGTGGAAAAATTCCTGCAATTCACCCAGATTATGAACCAGAAAAAGATTTAGATTGGGATGGCAGAAGCACTATCGCAAATATTTTTTATGGTGAAGAGGTTATTCCATACCCTACTGATATACCCAATATGGAACTCCTTCCATCACATTCGAACAAGCTACAAGAAGCGGAAGCTGTAACTAAAAACGAAGTGCTAGAAAAAGTTCACTTACAGTTAAAGCGATTTCTTGAACTCCCCGGAATAAAAGAAGAATATGAAATAATTATTATTGATACCCCTCCTTCCAAGGGACCATTAACGATCGCTGCTATAAAAGCTGCTTCTCACTTAGTAATCCCAAGCCAAATGGAACAGTATTCTATCGATGGTATCTACGGAATGATGCAGCTATGGAAACAAGAAACCTACGTGAGAAATGAAGAAAACCCAATTACACTTGTTGGGATACTTCCAAATCAAGTGAGAGATATTAATATACACGAACAATTCTTTGATTCCCTTAGCCAAACAGAGGGCATAAAAAACTACCTCATTCCACATAAAATAAAAAAAAGAGCCGTTTATACCGAGATGTTAGTTGAGGATGCAAATCCAAAAAGTATATTTCAATTACCCAAAGAACATCTTGCTCGTCAAGAACTTGAATCCGTGTGCCAATACATAATGGGGAGAATATATAATCATGGCTAAGAAAAAAATTTTTACTATAGGAAATTCACTTACTCAAGCACTAACAGACACAGCTGTCGCTGCTAGTAATTACTCCGGAGAGCTTCATGTTGACATTATTCCTCTACGTAAAATTGAATTAGACCCAAATAATCCAAGAGACCTCGTTTTAAATTTTACCGACTTGTATGACGGATTATCTCACGATGATGAATTGTACAATCGAAAAAAAAATGAGAAAGAAACTCTAAAGAGTATATCAAATTCAATCAAAGAGCAGGGCATCATCAACCCAATTTTGGTCTATAAACACGGAGATAAGTACCAACTAGTTGCTGGAGAACGAAGAACTCTTGCATCTATCCTTGCGGGAAAAGATGATATCCCCGCAAAGATACTAACTTCTAAACCAAATAAATTAAAACTTAGCATACTTCAGTGGATTGAAAATGTTGAGCGTGAAGACCTATCGCTTTGGGAACGAATAAGGAATCTAGAAAAAATATTCACCGCGTATGCAGAGGAGCAAAAGAAAACCATTGACCAAATAACTCCAACAGAATTCAGTCAAGTCATTGGTTGCTCCTTACAACAAGGGATTAACTACAAAAATATTATGTCTGCCCCACAAAAATTGCGCTCGTTGATACAAAATAATCAAATTAAAAATATAGAGAAAGTAGCTTTAATCGCAAAAGCCCCGCCAAAAATGCAAGACGAATTGATTACTGCTTGCTTAAAAGGCGCAACATTAAAAGAATTAAAAAAACTAACTACCATTGAAATTATGGAGTCCTCCTTGGAAAAAGAGAAGAGAGGTCGTCTATTAACAAAAGTAAATTTTGGAGTAACACAGAACATTAACGTAGCAAAAATTATCATCCAGTCCGTGCTTAAAAACGATTCCTTTAGCTTTTTGAATGCGAAGCTTCATAGGATAGAGTGGACAGATTATAAGTCAGTGACAAAAGCATTTAAGTTTCTTATCAAGACGCTTGAAGAAAAAGCATAGTTAATAACAAGAGGCTATTAAGACGTATGATTACAAAACATAAAATTTCATTTGTAGTACCTGAAAATCTATATGTGGACTTGAGAGAACGTATTATTGGAGATAGATATGGGTTTCGAGATAAAAGTAAATGGATCTCTGAAGCTATTGAAAAATTGCTCGCATTTAACAATTTCATCGAGCTTGTTAGTTATGGTGATGAATTACATGGATTTGAAAAAACTGAAACAATTGTAATTGACTACGCACTAAAAACAAAACTTGAAGAAGCTATTGTTAAAATCAGAAAAGAGTTCCCTATGATAGAAGGAGTAAAGAGTCGTATTGTAAGAACAGCAATTCTTCAAAGGTTGCTGAGAGGGTAAATGTATAACTCAAGTAACTTGAGCTTATTGTAACACACTGATTTTATTGTAATTTATTAGAATTTCAAATTAAATAAAAAACTACACCTAAACATAAAACGTTTGTTATTTTAATATGTTTAATTAATTGTTAGTTTAAGATTCAAAATCTATTGATTTTCAAAGAAATTTTCTTATGAAATGTGACATATACGGGGAAATGGTGACGGATACAGGGAAAAGAAAGACGTTTACAGGGGCAAATGTGACTCCTGCGGGGCAACTTTTTATGAAAAAAGAGACGTTTACAGGATAAGTTGCGACGTTTGCGGGATGTAACTCTCTGGAATAATAATTTGTTGTAAAAAAAACAAATCATGAATAATTTTATTGCAGCCTAGCTTTTCCACGTAGAACACGACCAACTTTTCTCTGTATAAATTTAAACGATTACTGATTTAATATTTTTGCTACAATAACTTTCATATAGATGAGAGGATATTTATTCATGTCAAAACGAAAAACTAAAGCGCAAAAAACAGGCGTTGGCAGTAAAACTGGGACGAATACCACGCGCGGCAGTATAAAAAAAGCTAAGAGCAGTTCAACCAGGAATAATGTCGCGTTTATTCAAGCGAGCGATGATCCATCAAGTTTATCAAATACGAAAAGTAGCACTACAAAAAATCCTACTGAACTCGATGTTCCAGTAGAGTGGACAGAGGCGCTCGGTATTCTTAATGAAGCACATTTACCCAGTACTTTGCCTGTTAAATGGGAGAAAACGGAGAGTGGCTTGGTTAAAATTGCTTTCGACCCTATTTCTGGAAAAAAGTATGATCTTGAGCTAAATCGTTTTGTGAAACCGGACACATATCCAGTTCGTTTTATTACGCTTACGAAAGGACAGCATTCAATTCCTGGATCTGAAGCCCCAGCAGCGGTTAGGTATCAACGATATATGGAAGAGGATTCGCGAGGAAGTTTAGTCCAGAATGAGCGTGGTGAATGGTATGCACCGTGCATTGCACATGGAGATTATGTAAAGGTTGAATCATTGCAGGCAGATCACTTACAAGCAAAAATAAAGATTACAAAGAGACAAACGGAGCTAGTAGAAAAACTAAATGACGACCCTCATTTCGCTGAGTTTTTGATGCAGCAAGCAGGAATGGATAAATTTTTCATTAAAGTTTTTGATACTGGGATTGGTAGAGAAATTTATTATGGGACCTTATTTTTTTATGAGCTGTATTTCAATGACATTGACAATATATGGCTTATTTGTCAGGCGTGTAATTTGCATAAAAGTGACGATGAGACTGTAAATTGGTTAAAGAAACAATGGCTATATGGTCAAGAGTTTTTGGATTATTTAGAGCGATTAGATCCTCAAAGGCTTCGGCATGTGCAAATACTCGATAAAATCAAAAATCGAGAAGGGTTGGCTCAAGTTACCATTGAATGGTTTTGGGATCGGCACGCACATTATATGCTAACGAATAAACGATTATTTGAAAATGTTAAGATGCCGTTACAGATTTTGAGTCAGAAAATAGATCGAGTGATCGGAGAAGGAAGTGATAAGAGAGCCGAGCGGTTAAAAGCTAGCTTTGATTTTAAACTTATTTTGATAGAAGAGATTGCGAAAGCCAAAGGGTTAGGATTACCGAGAGGAACCAGTGAGTCACTACATCCATCGAGTGATACAGATGAATATTTACCTGTTGTTGGTCCAGATGGAAAGATGCTGCGTATGGATCGAGCTTCATATAATCAAGCCACGACAGAGTTTTTGCCAGGTTTTATTTCACTTTTACAAAATAGCGTCGTAACAAGAGTAGAAGAAATTGAATCTGGTAAGTTATCTAAACGTATTTAATTTTGTGTTAAGTTGGCAAGTGCCTGTATAATGATTTTTAATCAGCAGTAGGTGGAGGTTGTTATGAAAAAAAAATTATTTTTTGAAGATTCAAACCGATTGCGTGAAGAGAAGGAAGAGAGGAAAGCAGCTACTAGACAGAGAGATGCAGCGGTAAATGCATTAATTGAAGCGGAAATACAAAAGGCCCGTATTTTATATACAGAGACACTTAAAGGTAAGGGTATGAACGATAGTGATATTGACGAATTTTTTAATGAATTTCGTAGAGACATGCAACTAAAAGCGATCGAAATGTTTCGTACCAAGTTGCAAGAGATTGTTCTATCAAAAGCAGAAAATTCTTCTTCAGGTTCACAACAGCCAGGCTAATTGAAGGGATTAGTGTGATCTTAAGGGTAGAGCGTTAATTCATAGAGGACTTATTATGATTATGCATGAGCCTCTGCATCCAGGTATTATAGTGAAAGATGCTCTTATAGTTGGTACGGGTTTATCAGTCACTAAGGCTGCTGAAAAGCTGGGTGTTACTCGCACGACGTTATCTCGTTTGTTAAATGAGCATGCTGATATTAGTTCTGAGATGGCTCTTCGGTTATCCAAATTTTTTGATACGAGTGTAGAAACGTGGATAAACGTCCAAGTTCAGTACGATGTTTGGATGATCAAACAGCATGCGAGTCATATAAAAATTAAACCATTTAAGAAGGCTGCTTAGTTTCTGCGGAAGAAGAACTTTTTGCGGGAAAAATATGTGCGGCTTTAAGCCGCCAACATCCTCGTGATTTTTTTGATATACAAAAATTATTTGAAAAGCAGGGGATTACAGAAGCTATACGACGAGCATTTGTTGTTTATTTGGTATGTTCACCGCGGCCGATACATGAGTTACTTCAGCCAAATCTAATAGTCCTAGAAAATATTTATGAAAATGAATTCGTCAATATGACAGAAGTTCCTGTGTCATTAGAATCCTTGTTGTATACACGAGAGCTGCTTATTCAAACTGTTAATCAGAGTCTGTCCGATAGTGAAAGAGATTTTCTTATTTCAGTAAAAAAAGGAGAGCCGGATTATGCTCTAATGCCATTTAAAGATTTAGACATTTTTCCAGCATTAAGATGGAAATTAATAAATATTCGAAAAATGCATAAAGATAAGCACACAGCGATGCTACATAAATTGGTGAGTGTATTAAATGTATAACAGATTTATTTATTGGAAAATTCACTCAAATCGCTCGCTCATTTCAGTTTTAGCAATCGATTTGAGGAAATGTACTCATTTATCCAATGAATCAGAATTTTCTGTTTCTGCAAAAGTCCGGTTGCTATTTTTTTATTTCTTGCTTCATTTTTTCACATAAAATTGTCATACTGAAGCTCTGTTTGTTATTTTTTCTAAAAACAACAAGCAGAACTGGAACCGTCTTCTTGTTTGTTGTTTTTTCCTAACTACATTATCCAATGAGGCGGTTCTTTTTTACCAATAAAATCTAAAAAAT
>JAFEDO010000165.1 GCA_018241565.1 Pseudomonadota bacterium | reverse complement strand
GGCGTTATTTATGTAGAGCCCATGTTAGCGGTTAATTTGCTGAAAGGATTTGGGATATCTTACCAAGATTCTTTTAAAACAGTGGCTGAAGCTATTGATCAAGCCAATAAAGATTTTGGTATTGAGGCACGTATTTTATTAGTGCTATTAAGACATAAAGGTCCAGAAGTTTGTTTGAGAGAAGTCAACGAAGTTTTAGAATTGAATCCTCGTTATCTGGTGGGTGTTGGATTAGCGGGTGATGAAGTGAATTTTCCGGGACGTTTGTTTAAAGATTCTTATCGTGTAGTAGAAAAAGCAGGGCTTGGTAGAACGGCACATTCAGGCGAATGGTCTGGTCCGGATTCTATGAGAGAGACGATCGATACGCTCGGAGTCACTCGACTCGGGCATGGCGTATTATGTTTTTCAGATGAAAAATTGATGCGAGAGTTAGCAAACAATAAAATTCATTGTGAAGTTTGTCCGGGTAGTAATATTAGTTTGGGTGTTTTTAAAAGTTTTGATCAACATCCGTTAAGGATTATGTACGATGCGGGTATTTCATTATCACTGAATTCTGATGATCCGCCATTCTTTGGAACCAGTATGTTAAAAGAATATCAAAATGCAGTAGAGCATTTTAATTTTAATGCATCTGATTTATTGAAAGTGACTCGCTATGGGATAGAAGCGAGTTTTGCAGAACCTGCGTTGAAAGAGAAATTGTTGAAGAAGATTGCGTAACTGTCATGTTGATTAAGTGCAACATAAAAGACGCTGGATCCCGGCTCTCGTGTTGCAAAGGCTCAACACTCGGCCGGGATGACACTGCAACATTTACGATGATTGTCATCCCGGCCGAGTGCCGAGCTTTCGCGGCACGAGAGCCGGGATCCAGCGTCTTTAGATTTCGTTAACTTCTCCCACAAATCTCATCGGCTAAATAACCGATCGTAGCGGCATAAAAAGTAGAGTGGTTGTAAGTCATGATCACTTGGAAGTTATGCAATATTAATAGCCCTGGACCACCTTCCGGTTGAATTAACGAAGCCATGAGATTCTCATTCGCGAAAGATTGTGGATGAATGGGTTGCACACCCAGTGCGAACCATTCTTTTAATGTTTTTTCTGGGCCAGGAATTTTAGGATCTGGATTTAAATTTGAAGGCACATTTACGGCAATCGAAGAAGGTTCTCCAGCTTTCCATCCATTAATTGCCATGTAATTAGCGATAGAAGCAAATACATCAGGGCGACTGGTCCAAATATCTTTATGTCCATCACCTTCATAGTCCACAGCATACTTTTTCCAGCTAGAAGGCAAGAATTGTGTTTGACCAGTACCACCAGCCCATTCGCCTTTAAATTTAGCCAAGGATACATGTCCCTCACTCAGAATATGTAAAGCAATTAATAATTCTTTTCGGAAAAAATCGCCGCGTCGATTGTCGTAAGCAAGTGTCGTGAGTGCTGTAATCACAGGGAAATCTCCCATGTATCTTCCATAGCTTGTTTCCATACCCCAAAGAGCCGTGATAACACAGGGATTAACGCCGTAGTGTTGACCGATGCGATGCAGCAGATCTGCATTTCTGCGAAATTCTATTCTGCCTAGACTAATACGAGCGGTATTCGCGCGTGAATTTCGATATTCTAAGTAAGTGAGTCTGTGTTCAGGTTGAGAATGATCAAATCGGAGGATCCGAAAATCAGGTCGAATGTTTTTATATAATTGATCAAAGAAATTAGGATCAATACCGTCGGCCACGGCTTCTTTTTTAAAATCGGCTAACCAAGCTTCAAAACTGATGCGAGGTGCTGCAATGACAACGCTAGCAAAAGCAAAAATGCTGATCAGAAAACCAAGTCCTAGCCAACGGTAGAGTTTTTTCATCATTTTTAATCTCTAAAGTTATCAAATTGTAACGGTAAATTAATTTTTGCTTGTTTTAAAAACGCGATAACTTCTTGCAAATCATCTCTCTTTTTTCCAGTTACTCGAAGTTTTTCCCCTTGAATGGCTGTTTGCACTTTGATGTTAGTTTCTTTTATCATTTTTACAATTTTTTTCGCCATCTCTTGTTCGATACCCTGTTTGATTTTAACGGTTTGGCGAGTTTCATGGAGACTCACTTCGGGAGTGCCCAGATCCAAACATTGAATGTCAATGTGTCGACTAGTCATTTTATTTTTTAAAGTATCTATCATTTGTTTCACTTGAAAATCGCTAGGGGCTGTGAGAGTGATGTCATTGTCTTTTAAGACAAACTTAGCGCCCGTATCTTTAAAATCAAATCGGGTTGAAATTTCACGATTGGCTTGATCAACCGCATTAGTAACTTCGTGAGTATCTACTTCTGAAACGACGTCGAATGATGGCATATTTAGGTCCTCCTTATTAAGTGACGGGCGCTATTGTAGCCTCGATTGAAGAATTAGCGAAATGGGGAAAGCAATGGGGTCAGCGAGAAAGCAATGGGGTCAGACTCGATTGCTGTCATCGTGAGCGTGAATCGTGTCATCCTGAGCGTTAGCGAAGGATCTCGTGATACCATTGAGATCCTTCGCTGACGCTCAGGATGACAGCAATCGAGTCTAATAGTATGGACCCACCCATCTATAAAAAGGCTTCGTAATGAGCCAGAATGAGAACGTAAAAATTTTCATTTCAATAGGAGGGAGGGTCCAATGAGAGATATTAAAGTACTG
>JAFEDO010000164.1 GCA_018241565.1 Pseudomonadota bacterium | reverse complement strand
TGCTCGAATTCTTGTGGTAGCGTCCAAGCTGCTTAAATTCTTAATCAATATATGAGTGACCTCATCTATATCTTCTGCCATACCCTCCTTAGCCAATAAAATTTCAATTGAAAATTGCCTTATTATGCTGTTTTCATGATAAAGATTCTGTTTTAAAGCATCGATGACCTGTGGATCGTAGAGCTTACCCAGATCAATCAAAATTGACTTGGCCTCCATTCTTATAGACTCACTATTTTTTCCAGTAGCGGCTAAATTTGAAATAAATAACTCGATTATTAGAGGATTGTCCTTATCTTTTTCCAATAATCTTTTAGCGATAAATTGTTGGATTTTGTGAAGGCGATAATCAATTGCCGGTAATATTGTATTTGAATTTCTCCAATTTACGGGATTTGTAAAATCAAGATCTGACTTTATTTCTATTTTTTTCTGTAACTCTTCCACACTTTTCCAATATTTATCGACACTATCAAAAACAGAGTATTTTTTCCCATCATTCTTTGGTTTTACATCCGTTATTTTCACCTATTAACTCCTAAAAAACCCTAATATGGCGCCTGTAAAAATACAAAAAGCTCTCCGCATTTTATATGCTTCTAATTTGGAATTCACAAAATCAGACATATTATCTAATAGCCAAATCGTAGCTTGGGCCTGCTCTACCTTCGCAAATTAAAAACTAACTAACAGTATCTTTCTAGCAGAGCCAGGAAATCTCTTTATAGCAGAGTTGCATGAAGTAGCACTCTTTCTTCTGCACTTCGCTGTAGAGAAAAGTTTTCAGGATCCCTTTGATTTACTGCAATAGCCAATTTTTCGTAATGGGATCTTTCTATATTCCAAACGCGAATCGTACCGTCTCTAGCCCCGCTCACCAATTCCCCATTTGGTAATCCCAGGAAATCGAGAACGCAATCCGTGTGCCCTGTTAACTCCCTAACACAAAATCCCTCTTCTAAATCCCATACTCGAATCGTATTATCAGCAGATCCGCTTACTAGCTCTCCGCTCGACAAGACAAAGAGTGAATAAACAGAATTCATATGCCCTGTGAGCTTCTTAACGCACTCGCCTTTTGCTACATTCCATATGCGGATAGTATTATCCCAAGATCCACTGGCCAATTCTCCAGTGGGCAAGGCCTTGAGTGCAGAAACCGCACATTTGTGATCCGTTAAGACCTTAGTACACAAACCTTTCTCCACATCCCACACACGAATCGTATTATCAGCAGCTCCACTGACCAACACCCCACTCTGCAGTACACATAATGCATAAATAGCGTCTGTATGTCCTGGCAACACCTGAATGCACCTACCTTCTACCACATCCCATATACGGATTGTATTATCACTAGATCCACTCACTAACTCACCCGTTGGCAAGAACGTGAGCGCCCAAACACTTTCCGAGTGCCCACTTAGCACCTTAGAACATGAACCATTTGACGGATTCCATATACGGATCATCTTATCTGTAGATCCACTTGCTAACTCACCAGTCCGCGAAACCGCAAACGATGTTACATAATCGGCAGTATTTGAATGATTTCTTGGCTGTTTAGTAGTCGATTTACTGAGCGTATTCCATAATAAAACTATACTTGCACCAAAATAATTAGCATCATTTTGTACTCTGAATTCCCGAACACATGACTCGTTTGGCAGATCCCAAACACGAATCAAGTTTTCAGTAGATCCAGTCACTAACTCTCCACTCGGTAGTATAGAGAGTGTCTGAATACTGGAACTGGAGTCAATCATTTTATGTTTTTGAGGTAACCGGCTCTTCGCGGCATTTAAACTACTTTCTGCTTGAGTTCGAGTGGTGCTATTGGGATTAAGAGTTAAGACGTATTTAAAACATTTTATGGATTCATCAACACAATCGTCTTTAAAAAGAGTTTCGCCAATGAGAAGCCACAGTATGGGATTGCATTGATCGATTACTAAGGCATCGAGCATGTACTGCGCTGCTGGTTCATAAGAATTATTTGCAACGGCATCTTTAGCGAGGCGCAACAGTTCATCAAAATTAGTATTGTTTTCAAGCATTTTTGAGACCTCCATGAATAATTATCATAATAAAATTGTTATTGAATAGTCCTGCTCAACTCATCAAATTATTAGTTTTGTTTAATTCATTTTCGCTAGGGTCTTCTGTCGACGATGCTAGCATCATTTGCATGACATTTGTTGTACTAGGTTTTCCATCATCTGTGGGAAACACGCCATGAGTAATAGTTAACTGCGCTTGGCTTTGTTTTGCATGATATTTCCGTATCAGTCGAATAAATGCAGCAAAAACAGCATAGACTAATTCAAAATCATGTTTGTCTTTAGTGGTTAAAATCCACTTGCCTGATTGCGAAACATCCGATACATACTCTAAACTAAATAATTTTAGCCAGTCAGTAAAAATAGATATAGGTGTTAATGCGTTAGAATCGATTGGCCAAGATAATGTAATCTGTCTTTGCTCTCGCTTATCGAGCATCATCTTAGATGAAAGCATATTTAAATGAGTTAAATCGATAAAAGCCTTTCGCAACCAAACTTTTACTGCATTATCAGTATCCACAGTGAAGATAAACTCATCGTCAGGTGTTGTTGCGATAGATGCAATAGGTGAGCCAGATCCTCGGGCAAAATAAAGTATTTTTCCTTGCTCCATTTCTAATAAATGGAAATAATTATCTTTTGTTGCCGCAATAAAATATTGCTCATTATGCGAAATACAAATGTGTGTAATTTCATTCGACAAATTATGATGAACTAATTGCTCCAGCATTTTTCCTGAGTGATTGTAACGGTAAATATACAGATCACCATTTTTAGTTCCTACAACTATAATCTCACCTTTACGTGTTATTGCAATTTTGGTAGTTGGATTAGGCAAAGTTACTTGAGCAGTACGACAACCAGATGTCATGCTCCATGCAGATAATTCATATCTAGTAGATTTGATGCTGACAGTCGATCCTGCAACAAAATAGCGGTCGTGCTGAGGTACCGCTATGGCGGTGACTTCACCTATAGGCTTATTGAGAGAAGATAAAAAAGAACCAAAGCTACGAATTAAAGCGCCAGTTTTTAAATCCAATAATTGCAATTGGTTAGGCACACGAACAAGGATATGTGGCTCAACATGCATCATAGAAGACGCTGAATAATTGTCGTAAAAAAACCCCGAAGGTAATATGCTACCTTTTTTTATCAAGACTAACTCTGTGTGAATAAGATCGTAAACATATAAACTTCCATCTTTACAATCAATCATAATGTGCTGATCATCATGAGTAAAAGCGATTGCCCATGGCTTTGATTTAAGCGTCAATTTAATATTTTTAGATTGACCAGTCTTCAGGTTCCACAATATAAGCTCAGAGTTATCAGGGTCAAATGTAGCAAAGCAATCAGCTGTCGATGTAAGCGCAACTACTGGATTTACAACTGGGTTATCAATATAGCGTCGTGTGTCAACACAACACATATCTGCAGTGATGGTAGTTAGATTAATGGAACAATCTAGTGATAACAGATTAATTAATTTAAAGCCATTACTCCCAATTTTAAGATGATTTATATTTTTATGTGATTTAACTAAAGCAGATAAAGTGCTTGTTGATAAATGCCAGACACTTAAATCTAGTGTATCTGCATCAGTAATATGATAATGCGCACAAATAACAGCTTTATTAGTTACACTAGCAATTTTATTACATCCTATTAAAGTCAAGCTTTGGAGTGATGTAAAATTATCGATATTCAAGACTTCAATTTTAAGCTCAGATAATCCATTTAGAGTCAATCGAGTCAAGTGACGCTTTGAATGAAGCCATGCCAATGCTTCTAGTTTCGGTAATTTAAAAAAGACAAGTTCTTTTAAGGCATTATTTTCAAGAGCACTATTTATTAAAGAGATATTAGTTAATATTATGTCTGTTAACTTAGGACTGTCTTTAACAGACATCGTTACCAACATGGGCGCATATAATTGAATAAACATTAACTTGATACAACCATCAAGTTCCAGTTTAGTCAGTGAAGCAAATGTTACATAACTAGGCAAATCAAGAAAATTAATCATTGACTCACTCGTATGACAAAATTCTACTAAACGAGTATTACCTCTAATACTCAATTGTTGTAATTTTTTATGATTGGACTCTAACCAAATCAAACCTTTTTCATTGAGATTATTGACACTTTGAGTGAGCAATAAATTTGCAGGGGTCTCATCTTGTGGCTGATTACCTAATGCCAACACAAATGACAACTGCATATAACGCATAGATTCCCAGGTTTTAACATAAGGTAGAAGATCCTTTACTTCTTGAATGGGTAAATCAAAAAAAGTTTCGAGACGGCCACCATGAACAGATAGTAATAAATTAATAGTTCTCTCGAAATAGTCACTACGAACAGACTCAATTCCCTGCCAATTTGCTAAGCATGGTAATAAACGCATTAAACTTTCTTGCTTTATCTTTCGCAAATCGACTTTTTTATGCATTCCTGTTATTTGTATTTTTATTGCTGAAATATTTTCTATACCTTGCAGAGAAAGAGTTTGCAGCTGATTATGACTAGTAATAGAGATGGTTCTTAATTGCTGACATTCATCTAAATTTAGAATAGTTAGCTTTTCTAAAGGGTGATATTTTTTCCATATTCCCTGAGTCTCTAACTTAAAAGAAGTCATTACATTTCTTTGTACAACTAGCGTTGTTAACGCAAGATTTGGGAGTTGTGTTAATTGGTCAATGAAACCATCTCCTAAATTACATTCGCTAATATCTAATTCCTTTAACTGCGGAGATTGTTGGAGAAGCAACAATATCTGAGTTCCGGCAATAGCTTGCCAACCACGAAAACGCAACTGATAATAGCGCTGCTTATTCTGTATTAATAAATTAATTAAAAATATTTGTAATTCTTGACTCGTGTTAGCTTGAAAAGCCATGTCGTTGATCACAAGCTCCTGGTGATATGGGATTAATTCAGAAAACATAGAGGGATTTTGCCGAAGTAATTGCGCTCGACAAACCGCCAACATAGCTTGCTCCTGTTGCAACTCTTCATTAAAAAATTGCAAGCACTTTCCAGGAGTAAATTTCTCTCGATTCAGAATATCTTCTTTATTCACCATTCGACGCAATCCTGATTGTCGGACCTGGGGATTGCCAATTAGCGTACGATGCTGACCCTTACCTATTTCAAAATAAGCATGAGTAGTTAAGCAATTAAATCTGTCCATGGGAGGCAGGGATTGATTCAGCATCGACTCATAAAGCAAAGCAACTTGTGGGTGAACAAAACTGAGTAGTGCAATAGCTGTCAACGAATCATCTCTGTGGATATGAAGATGTTTCTGAATACGACAAAAAGTAACATATAACTCTTGTACTTGCATTCGCTCAAGTTTGATAGGAATAGTTGTCATTTCAGCGCGTTGTTGAGTCTGAGATCGGGTTAAATATCGTTGAATATCTAATCTATCAAACAAAATAAGTTGCCAACTCAGATCTTGCTCTTCTAGATTAAGGAGCCAAGCTTGTAGCAACTGGAATGGATTTAAAGATAGAAAACGTAAAACTGCTTCTGTATCTAAATAAGATTTCATTTGCCGAAGACAAAGCAAAAAGCTTTTCATTTGCAATAGAGTTTGTTGTCCATTTTTAACAATAGGCTCTTGAAACGCATGATCATTATCAATCATCCACCAACGATAACGACGTTCGAGATTCTTGGTCAAAAATGGTTGCAAAATTAGGTTTTCAGGTTTGGCATCTTCAGGCTGAATTAATAGTGTCAATAAGAAATGTAGTGTAAACCAATAAGGATCTAATTCTTTCAATTGTTTAGAGTTCTTTTCACAAACTTCTGTTCCTAATACACCATGTTGTCTTATAGAAAATAGTAAGGGTTCGTGCTGAATTTCTCCCTGCTGATTACGCCAACTCAATTTAGTTAACATAACAGCGGGTGCTACTTCACCACAAATTAAATCCCCTAAAACACTAGCAGCCAATTCCATACCAGGTAACTCAGGATATAGTTTGGCGTACAAATCGATTTCACCTAAAGTCAGATGATGTACAGGATGATTAGCACTTGAAAAAGTTTTTTTTGTATTTAAGCCCTTATCCAGTGTAATCAGCTGGCTCGCTACCAACGGATGTAGCGGACCGCCGCACAGTTGCCGTTCACCACGGTCATCTAATTCGACCCAATAGAGTGATGGCGAGACAATATTTTTAGGATAAGGTTGCAATTTTCCTTCATAAAGCAGTACATGCAGCTTTTGTTGTAACGAGTATGATTGGTGAAAACCATCATGCACTCTAAGGTCATCTGTTAAGGTAACTACAAAGCTAATCAGCCAATGCAGAGTTTCACGTACGTCGTAGAAAAACCTATCTGGGTCGGACAATCGAACTCTTTTGCCACCGCCTTGTTGATGAGATAAACGTAACCACTGTGTTAACCAAGTACTAAGTGAGTCATACAAATGAGTAATCTCTTCCAAAGTAAAAAACGTTTCTGAATGAGACTTTAAAGTTTCTAGTATGCTCAACGGATGCGAAACAGGCATACCTAACAATTGACTTAATAAATGAGTAATCCATGCTAAAGTGTTTATGTAACGTTCTTCAAGAGCAATACCATCTTGAGCAAGATTAATGGAATAAGACGTCGGCATATTTTCCTGATAATCATTGATTGTTTTACTTAACCGACTAATTAATCCCCTTCTTCTTTCAATATCTGATTGCGTCGAATATTTCTCCCGGTAGGCATTCTGCATAAAAGCTTGAGGATCATTAGAATGTAGCCAAATAAGATGCTCATAATAACTAAAGTCATCTATCGTCATGGTGTAGTGTGTAAACCAATCCTCTATTGATAATGGCCAATCTAAACGTACTCCGCTAATAATGGGTTTAGAAGAAAGAAGATCGATAGTTTTTATTTTTATTGCGTAGTCACTTTCTCTTAAGCTAACAAAAAATAAGTGTAACAAATAAGCATAATGCTCAAAGTATATCTCAATCATGGGATCTTTATTTTGAACTAAAATCTTAGGTGACAATGCAGGATATAAACCTACAAAACCAAGAGAAAATAATTCTGCATCTACCCATGCAAACAAACATGGTGCTGGCCCTAAGAAAGTTTCACAGGCTTGGCAAATTTTTTGAAACAGCGCTTGCCAACCATCACGTAGCTGCGTTTGCAGTTCTACTAGTGACAGTGAAGTCTCACTTTCGAACGCATTAATGGCGATTGTACGTATTGTGGTAACTTGTAAACGCCAGAGGGAAACTTCATTCACATCAAAAAATGGTATTGATGATTCTTCTCTGAGAGGTAAATTTAGCCGATTATTAGTATCGTTAACGATATACGTTGCATCAGTTACATTACGATGAAGTTCCTGATCTCTTAAATCATAGAAGCGCTTGGCAATAAGCTGGGCTATAGTTGATGTCTGTTGGATAGCGGCAGCGTAATCTGCTGTGACATAAATCAACTCTTGTAGGCATTGCAACTGCTCAATAAAATTGAACTCAGTATCAGATGTTTCCAAAACAACATTCCTCATGCGTAGTATGATGTAATTTCTTTATCCTTCGTATATGCCCCTCATAAGGAGTCTATAAAATCGAGTGGATATCAATCATGGGACTCTTACATAAAATTTATCTGCTACTGCGGTATTTACATAATTGGCTAGTTGCAATTAAAAAAACCAACTGAACGAAGCATTCAGTTGGTTCTTAAAAAGCTACTTACTTATTATTAGTTAACAAATTACTTGTAGATGGGTCTTCTTTATGAGGGTGATGACCCTTCTCCGCTCCTCCTGAGCCCGGAGTGATATTTTGGAAAAACCGATATTGAGATGCCAGCTGAGCTAGACCAGGGTTACCACTTAAACCATAATCCACTGGAACAACGGTTGTACCCACCGCATTTAAATTTCTCGCAAGTTCTACACGGAGACGGCTATCTTCAAGCACGGTGATATGTTCAGGTGATAGTTTCATGCTCTGATAAAACTGTGCGCGAAACATCATCGTTTGATTTTCAGTGTTGGCACGCAACAATGCTCCCTCATTTTCTGCTTGCGCTTTTAGCTTAATAGCTTCAGCTTCAGATTTAGCTTTTAACAATACGGCTTGTGAATCAGCTTCTGCTTTCGTCAGAGTAATTTTTGCTGCCGCTTCCGCCTCAATAACAGAAACATCTGCATCAGCTTTTGCTTTTGTCACTGCGGTGTCCGCATTGGCTTTTGCTTTAATACTGGAAACTCTTGCTTCACCTTCTGCTTTTTTTGCAGTCGATTCTGCTTCCGCTTGTGCTTTAATAGAAGCAACCCTTGCATCACCCTCTGCTTTTTTTGCAGTTGATTCTGCTTCCGCTTGCGCTTTTACCACTTGAACTTGCTTTTCTCGTTCAGCTGCAGCTACCGCCGTCGCTGTTTGTGTTTGTACCAAAGAAGCGTTCGTCGCAGTTTCCATTCGCGCTTTTGCACGAGACTCTAAATTTGCCTTTGTTTTGTCGTTGGGTTCAAGTTTTGCAATTCGTACGTTGATATCACCAACGCCCCATTTTTTCACCACACTTTCAAGTTCTTTTGTAAATTCTGTTGCTACCCAATGCGCATAACTCTGATTCTGCTCACGCAAACCATCCGTCGGATCTTGTGAAAATGGAGAACCTTTACCATGATCTTGATTGGGTGGAACTAGAGACACTTGATCAACTGTTAACCGTCTGAGTATGTCACCCAAAGTTGCTTTTGCTTGTCTGAGTACATCTGTGTGAACATCGTTTACTGTTACAAAGGCATCGTATGGATCAACAATTCTATATCTAACAATAGCTTTCACCGTACCCGAATAAGATGAGTCGGTGGTCGTAAACTCTAAATCTTTAATTTCATGCTCAAGTACTTGCAGTGATTTAAATCCAGTTTGTTCATTAAATGAAAAGGTATTGTTAATAATTTCGAAAATACCACCTCTTTTGTACTCACTCGTCACATCCACCAGTTTGTGCTTTCCATCAGTGCCCAATTCATCCGAAACACGATAGACCTGCTCATGCCCTATTATCATGGTATTCTTACCATCAAACGCCATAGCAACCTCGTTGGCTGAAACAAGAATACGATGGTAAGTACCTAATTTAATGTAGCGCTCTATAGCACTTTTAGTCCCTTCATAATGATGTGGGGTTTGTAAGATATGCACACCAGGTTGCAATATTCGCGTAATACCACTCTTATGACTTAAACCAAGGCTACCTTGAGGAACTGTAACAATCGTCACTAATGAAATACCATTTTCATCGTGTTTGTCGCGCAGATTGATGAGTGGTTCTGTTATAGACACGCTATCAATGAAATGCTGGCGCGCTGATAAGACATGATAACCCGGCGCCATAAAAAAATATTTTTCACCATCTCTCATCATACCTAAATGGCCATCTGAAATCCTATGACCAAGAGCGACATGATGTCCCGTTTTAAGCAATCCTCTGCTCTCTAAAGCTTCATAAATAGTTTGATCAGACGGTACTAAAGTTGGATCATTTTCTTCTTCAGGTCTGAGGACTGGCTGGTCTGCATGGTGGTGAGAGTGTTTCTTTACATCTTCTTTAGCAATGTTCTTACTACTATCATTTAATTTTGGATCCATAAATTCTCTCCTTGAATTGACGTTAAATTGAAACAAACAAACTATGCTTTATTTTTCATAGAGTCACAATATATACCAAACCATAAAAATGATTTTCAATTCAAAATAAAGTACAGCTCGATTTATTGTGAATCACATTTAAGAAATGTGACCGCGGCAAGTTATATAAATAAATATATAAAGTCAATTAGGATTTTAAGCCTCTAAAATTTATCAATTAGTAAAGATGTTTCTATTTGATACATTTTTTATCGTCTTTTTCCACCAGAGAAAATATTTTGCAGGATCCCCATAATTAACGATTTTTCTTTTTTTTAGTTCCATTCGCTGTGTTAGTATTCGCCGTCTTTCAAGATAGTCACGGATTGATGATGAAAAAAATAATAATAATGCTTCTCCTGTCGCTCATGAGCACTGCTTCTTATGCATTCCTGGGTATTACTGGCGCAAGCATTGGATATGGTCGAGGTGATCGAGATGACATTCAAGGGATTAGAGCGAGTGTGCAATGGGATTGGCACAAGGTTTGGTTTGCCGAACATGCCATTAATCTCACGGGCTATTGGGATTTAAGCGCCACTCAGTTTTACACTCGAGGCGATCAACAGGGCAACCACAAATATAATACCAGCTTTGCCATTGCGCCTATATTTCGAATCCAACCTAACTCAAAATACACTCCTATTTTTAATCCTTACCTAGAAGCCAGCGTGGGTTTAGCAGTTCACACCCAGCGGAAATTTGCACTGGTTAATCAAGGTTCCATTTTTGCTTTTCAAGATTTATTAGGATTCGGGGTAGAAATTGGAGAGAAACGAAAAATCGATGTGAGCTTCCATGTATTACACTACTCCAACGCTAACCTATTCCCACCGAATAACGGGATTACGTTACAAACTATGTTTAGTTTTACTTATCATTTTGATTAATGTGGAGAGCAATGGGGTCAGAACCCATTGCTCTTACTTCCTACCTAGACCAGGGCTATGATTTCCCTCTTCAAAACCTTCTTCTTCAGAATCTTCTGTTTCTTCGGAATCTTGTTCAACAAAACGCTTGTGGCCATTCGGATCAAGCTTTAGATCAATCTCTATCTGAATCTCAGCAGGCAGATTAGCTAGTTGTCCACTTTTCTTCACTTGTTCAAATGCTCTTTGCACGTTCCTTTCCACACCTAATCCTACTAAAGAAGGAGCATCGGAAGGATCATCCAGGGAACAAGAATCTACTTCAGCAACAATTAAAACAGAAGCCTGCTGAATAATAGGTGAAGTATGAGATTTTCCGCCTTGCATCATATCTGCAATCATTAGATATGCCACATCATTTTGACCTAAAAATCTTAAATATCGTACAACCCAATGACTTTCTGGATTCATTATTTCATCCTCATAAATATATTAGAGAGGCGTAAAATATCACACGAAATGGTCAAATAAAATACATATTTTGCTTTGTATCATTCTTGATTGACTTGATAGATTCCTGGAACATTGCGCAGGTATTCCTGGTAATCCATACCAAACCCAAAAATATAAGGGTTCTCGGCTTGTAAACCTGTGAAATCTGCTTTTGGGAATCCTTCCGGCTTTCTTGCTTTTTGTTTATCGATAAGAACCGCTGTCCAAATCTCTTTAGCCCCGCATTCTTTTATGTAGTCTAAGGTTTTTGCCAAAGTAATGCCGCCTTCTAAAACATCATCGACGACTAATACCGTTCGGCCTTTTAAATCTAAACTGGGTTTGGCTTTCCAAAATAATTCACCACCCACGGTGTTTCCTTGGTAACGAGTCGCGTGTAAATAATCTAATTCTAAGGGGAAAGTTAAACGCGGCAGTAAATGTCCTAAAAAAACGATACTACCCACCATAATCCCTAACACGATAGGATTTTTTTCAGATAACTTTTCTTCAATTTCTCGCGCGACACGATCAATCGATGACAATATCTCTTCGTGAGAATATAAACAAACGGCGTTTTTATAAACTTGTGCAATGTGCGCTGGGATTGTCATAAAACTCCTTTTTCAAAGTCGTTGCGGCTTTGTTCCAATGATCGCTCGCTTTTAAATTTTCTAGAGAATGTTGCGAAGGTCGACCTCGCAGTTTTGATAGTTGCTCACTCGTTGATGGATTTTTATAATTCTTTAATGAAGCTAAAACTTCTTTTGCTGCTTTTCTATTGTTACAAACTAACAATAAATCACATCCCGCTGATAATGCTTTCTGTGCTCGAGTCGGTATATCACCTAAGGCAGCCGCACCCTCCATCATTAAATCATCACTACAAATAATGCCTTTGAAATGTAATTCTTGTCGTAGAATTTTTTGTAACCAAAATTCAGAAAATCCTGCGGGATATTTTTCGTCGACATTTTTATAGATCACATGCGCAGGCATGATGACTTCGATGCCTTCATTGATTAATGCTTGGAAAGAAAGTAAATCATCTTTTTGAATGGACGCAAAATCTCGCGCATCTACGGGAATTTCCAAATGAGAATCTGCAGTGACAGAACCATGACCGGGAAAATGTTTTCCAACAGCAATCATGCCTGCACGTTTCATACCATGAATAGTTGCTTTAGCAAGTTCTGAAACGATAGCAGGTGATCGATGAAAACATCGTGTTTTCATAACACCACTAACCCCTTTTTCTAAATCAAGGACGGGCGCAAAGCTAAAATCAATGCCCACAGCGAGTAATTCACTTGCCATCAACCAACCACTCTGCTCCGCTAATTGCAATGCTTTTTTAGGATCGCGATCATACATTTCCCCAAACTTTGAATAAGCAGGCAACTCAGTAAATCCATTTCGAAAACGTTGTACACGACCACCTTCATGATCCACCGTTAATAAAAGATTAGGATTTGTTTCGCGAATGGAGGCAATCAATTCTTTTAATT
>JAFEDO010000163.1 GCA_018241565.1 Pseudomonadota bacterium | reverse complement strand
GTGATTTTAAAAGCACGATAAACATTATTAGGCCGCAAGTCTGCAGGCAAAGTAGTTTGTCCTGCGGTAGCAAGTACCCGATGACAGTGTGATATATCTAGAGGAATCTTGAGTCGCTTAGAAATGGGTTTTGCAATTTCTAATGCTTGATTAAAACCGCGCTGTCGTAAACGTTTTGGATGTAAGGGTACAGGAATAATCGCTTCAGGCCATTGTTGCGTATTTTGATAATGCGAAGAAATTTTTTCTAACAACAAACTTGAAAATAATTTGGCATAACCTAATTGATTGTGAAATTTTAATGAACTGATTAAGCGACGAATAGGCTTTTCATAGTGAAATAAACTTAATGTGCAGTGATATGGGGGTGGAGATTTCAAACAATGCGCGCACAGTTTACTATTGGTATTCTCTGTAGGTAGAGGTAAAGCACATTGCTCGCAACCATTGGATAGCGAGGGTAAATCTTTTTCGCAAGCAAGACAAAGATCTCGATCACAATAACTCAGATCTCCGCAAAGAATACAGCATCTTGGGAAAAGCGTGTCATAAACAACATTCAATAATTTTATAAACATGTTTTTTGGATAGCTCGAATCGTGATATCCGTTAACTCATCCAATGTTGAGAGAGAAGTATTCAAGGGTGGTAACCAATAAATAGTATTTCCGAGAGGTCTCAAAAAAGCACCCAAAGGAATCGCGTTTTTATAAATTTCATAACCCGCGCGAGGAACTTCTATCATTAAATCCGCAGCAGCAATGAAACCAATATATCGCACGTTTTGCAAGAGTCTTGTTTTTTCCGCTACTTGCTGCATGTTTTTGTAGAGATACTCTGAGTTCTTTTGAACAGATGCATAAATATTTTCTTCTTCTGTTATTTTAAAACATTCCAAAGCAATAGCTGCTGCTAATGCATTGCCTGAATGCGTGTGTGAGTGTAAAAAGGCTTTGTGTGTTGCATAATCATCATAAAAAATATCATAGATATTTTGAGAAGTGAGAACGGCGCTCATCGGTAACCAACCGGCTGTTAATCCTTTTCCAAGGCAAATAAAATCGGGTTCGATGGTTGCATGTTCACAAGCAAGCGCATAACCCGTACGGCCAAACCCCGTCATGATTTCATCTGCAATTAAGTGAATATGATTTTCGGTAGTCCATTGTCTTAATCGAATTAAAAAATCTTTGCTGTAAATTTTCATGTTGCCAGCACCTTGTACGATAGGCTCAAGAATGATCGCAGATAAAGTTTTTGAATGTTGATTTAGGTGTTCTTCTATTTTTGGCCAATGTGTTGAGCAATCTTCCCAAAGAGGATCTTCAGTAGATAAGACATAAGGGATGTGATCGATGAAAGAAACAGGCTGTAGAATACTTTCGTACGCTTTTCGATAAAGACCCAGATCACTCGCACTTAATGCTAAGCAAGTTTCACCGTGATATCCATTTTTTAACGCCATAAATTTTGTGCGATGAGATTGTCCTTGCAAGTAGTTTGCATGCAAACTCATTTTGAGTGCAATTTCAACCGCACAAGAACCTTCGCTGGCATAAAATACTTTATTGAGATTAGGAGAGAGTTCGGCAAGTTTTTCACTGAGTGCGATGATCGTTTCATTGGTCGTATTGCCAAACATCACATGTTCAAATTGTTCAGCTTGTTTGAGTAAGGCTGATTTTAATTTAGGATGCCCGTGACCGAGAGATTTGCACCACCAACTGGAATTCGCATCAATGAGTTTTTGGCCATTGGTGAGTGTGAGATAAGAACCTTCTGCGCTTTTGATGGAGAGCGGGGGAAAGGTTTCAAAATCTTTCATTTGCATACAGGGGTGCCAGTTGTGATTGAGATCGCGTTTAATTAAATTCATACCGAGCCTCATTTAATTAAATTCATTTTGAAGTTCATATCGAGCTTCAGTAGTTTGTGTGGCGACGGCCTACGGGGTCCTGTCATCGTGTTTACCCCCATTTTTGGCTCCGCGGATACGTGATTCCCAGATCTTTGATTCAACATACTTGCTCCGCAAAAATGGGAGGCCCCCAACACGATGCCACCCCTTCGGCCCCACATCTTCTGCTAACCTTACTGTTAACTGAATCTTTAAATTTGGTTGACAGGCGCCGATGCTAGCATATCATTCGAATCTTTTTAAGCTGGCTTTTGGTTCATGCTCTGCAAGTTCCATAAGTGTCATCCCGGCCGAGCGTTGAGCTTTTGCAACGCGAGAGCCGGGATCCAGCGTCGTTTTGGCGGTTTTCATTGGAGGATATATGACATCAGAAATACGGCACGATTGGACGTTACAAGAAGTACAAGCTTTATTTGAATTACCGTTTGCAGATTTAATGTTTCGTGCGCAGAGTATTCATAGAAAATATTTTGATCCCAATGCCGTGCAAATTAGCACGTTATTAAGTATTAAAACGGGAACATGTCCCGAAGATTGTGCTTATTGCCCGCAAAGTGGACATTACAAAACAGGTGTACAAAAACAAAAATTAATGTCAGTGGAAGAAGTCGTTTCTTCAGCAAAAATCGCAAAAGAAAAAGGAGCGTCGCGTTTTTGTATGGGTGCTGGATGGCGTAACCCAACAGATCATGACTTAGAACAAACGATAGAAATGGTTAAACAAATTAAATCGCTCGGCATGGAAACTTGTTTGACGTTGGGGATGTTAACCCAAGAACAAGCGAACAAATTGAAAGAAGCTGGACTCGACTATTACAACCATAACGTAGACACTTCTCCTGAGTATTATGAAAAAATCATTACGACCCGCACTTATCAAGATCGTTTAGACACTTTGGAAGCCGTGCGACAGTCAGGTATGAATGTTTGCTGTGGTGGTATTGTTGGTATGGGTGAAGATCTGAATGATCGTTGTGGATTACTCATGACGCTGGCGAATTTACCTGAGCATCCAGATAGTGTGCCAATTAATAAATTGATTCCTATCGAGGGAACGCCATTGGCTCAACAATCTGAAATTGATCCCATTGATTTTGCTCGTACCATCGCGGTTGCTCGTATCATGATGCCAAAATCTTTTGTGCGTTTATCTGCGGGTCGAAACACGATGAGTGATGAATTACAAGCGATGTGCTTTTTTGCCGGTGCGAATTCCATTCACTACGGAGAAAAATTATTAGTAACGCCATTGCCCGAAGAAGAAAAAGATCAAGCATTGTTTCAACGGTTGGGTGTTAAGCCATTGGTTTCAGAGGCAACTCAGTGTGCTTGAGATATTGTTAAAAAAACGATTGGATGATCGAAAAAGCAAGGTTTTATATCGCGTACGCCATGCTCGTTTTAGTCCACAGAAACCTGAAGTTGTTTATCAGGGGCGTTCACTCTTATCATTTTCTAGCAATGATTATTTAGGATTAGCGAATCACCCTGAGGTAGTTTCTGCTTTTCAGCGTGGTGCAGAAAAATATGGTGTTGGTTCAGGGGCAAGTAGTGTCATTAGCGGTTATACATCAGCACATGCTGCATTAGAAGAAGAGTTGTCAGAATTTTTAGGCTATCCCAGAGTATTATTATTTTCGAATGGCTATATGGCAAACTTGGGTGTACTTAAGGCGCTGTTGAAGAAAGGTGATCATTTATTTCAAGATAAGCTGAATCATGCATCATTAATTGATGGTGGATTATTCTCTGGTGCTCATTTTAAACGTTATTTGCATAACGATTTATCTTCTCTTAAGCGTGAATTGTGTCGTCCTGGGTGTGAATCAGGTCACCCTGAGCGTGAACAGTGTCATCCCTCGCTCTGCGAAGGATCTCGTCTCATTGTCAGCGACGGCGTATTCAGTATGGACGGAGATTTAGCGCATATTCCTGATTTATCTCGTTTAGCAAGACAATATGCTGCAACGTTGATGATCGATGATGCCCATGGCATGGGTGTGTTAGGTGCAACGGGAAGAGGTTCTTTGGAGCATCACGGTTTGAAGGTTGGTGATGTAGATATCTTGACGGCGAGTTTTGGAAAAAGTTTTGGCGCAAGTGGGGCATTTGTCGCTGCTAATGAAATGATTATTGAATCCTGTATTCAGTTTGCAAGAACTTATACTTACCATACGAATTTTCCCGCAGCAATCGCAGAAGCATGTAGAGTGAGTTTGCAATTAATTCAAAAAGAATCTTGGCGTCGAGAAAAATTACAAAAGCTGGTTCATTTATTTAAAAAGGGTGCAAAAGAATTAGGATTAAAATTATCGCCCTCTGATACGCCAATTCAACCACTCATGATTGGCGATGAAGCAACAGCATTAGCGGTAAGCGATTCTCTCTATCAAAAAGGTATTTTAGCGCTTGCATTAAGAGCACCTTCTGTACCTAAAGGGTCGGCGCGATTGCGAATTACTTTTTCAGCAGAACATACGGAAGAACAAGTGCAACAATTGTTGCATGCATTAGAGATGGTTAATCATGAAAAAATCATTGCACGTTGAAAGCTATGGGGAAGGTTCTGATATTGTGTTGTTGCACGGTTGGGGATTTCATTCTAGCGTTTGGAAATCATTAGTTCAGAGTTTGTCGGTTCAATATTGTGTTCACTGCATTGATTTGCCTGGTTTTGGTCGAAGCCAGTTTATTGGTGAAGATTACACGATGGAAAATATCGTGGAAATTATTTTGTCGGTTGCACCATCACAAGCAACATGGATAGGTTGGTCATTGGGTGGGATGATTTCTACATTAATAGCAGCTCAGTACCCTGAGAGGGTGGATCGTTTGGTGAATGTGGCTAGTTCACCACGATTTATTGCAGAAGATTATTGGTTTGGCGTGAATTCATCAGCATTACAAAAGCATGCAGAGCTTTTAAGAAAAGATTATCAGGCGACATTAAAAAATTTTTTAATATTGCAATTTTATCAATGTCATTATTCTAAGACGAATTTAAGGCAACTCATGGAAGAATTATTTCAATATGGAAAACCAGACGAACGGGCTTTGTTTGGAGGTTTAGATATTCTTTTGAAACAAGATTTGCGAACGCATTTATCTTCTATTACTAGTCCAATATTACATATATTCGGAAAACTAGATGTTTTGGTGCCAGTTTCAGCAGCGAATTCTATTCAAGGATTAAATCCTAATATTCAAACCGAAGTGATCTCCGGTGCTGGCCATGCGCCTTTTTTATCACACCCAGAAGAATTTTTAACAGTACTGCAGAATTTTTTATGAAAATTTTTAATAAACAACAAATTGCAAAATCATTTAATCATGCTGCATTAACTTATGATGCATCAGCTGTTTTGCAACGTGAAATTGGCAAGCGTTCTATTGAACGTTTGGATCTTGTAAAGATACAGCCAGAAATGATTTTAGATTTAGGGACGTTTACTTTTTATTTCTCCAATCAATTAAAAAAACAATCTCTAAAATCTCAAGTCATTGATTTTGATATTGCTGAAAAAATGTTGCAACATGCCAAGCACAAATCACCCTGGTGGCATAAACCAAAATATATTTGTGGTGATGCAGAACGTTTGCCATTTCAAGCTCAATCATTCGATTTAATTTTTTCAAATTTATATATGCAATGGTGTGATGATTTGCCAT
>JAFEDO010000162.1 GCA_018241565.1 Pseudomonadota bacterium | reverse complement strand
TCTGGCTCATTACGAAGCCTTTTTATAGATGGGTGGGTCCATACTATTAGATCCCATTGCTTTTTCGAGCGTGTCATCCTGAGCGTCAGCGAAGGATCTCGTGATGTCACTGAGATCCTTCGCTGACGCTCAGGATGACACGGGTAAGGTGATAAGGTTCATATCAAGACTACCCCTACAGAACCCCATATTTTTTTTACCTATAAACTAGTTTTATATCGCTAATTCAGTCACAATTCGCGCCTGGAAACTAACCTCGGGGTGATAAATATGGCAAGTCAGCAACCTAATCTCATTAAAGAATCTGAAGCAGTAAAAAAGAAAGCGTCGGCGATCGTTGGGCCAGGCAGTCGTTTACGAATAGCGCGTGAGCGAGCACAATTAAACATCGAAGATGTTGCTAATTACTTGCATCTGAATCCAGAGATTATTACTGCTTTAGAACAAGATGATTATAGTCATACTTCTAATTTTGTATTCATTCGTGGATATCTTCGTTCTTATGCCAAGATGGTGAGTTTATCAGGCGATGAAATCGTGGGTTTGTTTAATCAATTAGCTTTAGAAGAACAACCCAGTGATCGTCCAGTGTATTCAATTGATAGAAAACAAATTTCTGTTAAAGATCGTCCATTTCGATGGGTGACTTATTTCATTTTGTTAACCATCGTTACATTGTTTGGTATCTGGTGGTATGCGAGCAAAACAGATTTAACTTCTAAAAAAGAATCAGCAGTTGAATCTACTGCCGTGACACAACCAACAACGGTTGCACAACCAGCACAAACAGAAACGGATAAAACAGCGACTAAAGATAGCAGCAACGTCGAAATTTTAACGCCTGCTGAGCAATCAGTGTTGGATACAAGTAGTGAAAATCAAATCATTGCTATTGGTGCTGACGGCGAAAAAGCGAATAACACCAATACTGATGATGCTGATGCGACAACTCAGAAGGCATCAAAAAAATCACAAACACAACAGAAAAAGAAATCAAATTAAGAGGACATTCGTTTGGCGCAGTTGATCCAATCCATTCGGGGCATGAATGATCTTCTTCCCGAGGTGTTAACCTATTGGCACGCATTAGAATCTGTTATCCAAAAAATCATGATGAATTATGGATATGAAGAGATTCGTTTGCCAATTATGGAAAGCACAGAATTGTTTTCACGTACGATTGGTGAAGTCACCGATGTTGTTGAAAAAGAAATGTATACTTTTCTGGATCGCAATGGAGATTCTTTAAGTTTAAGACCAGAAGCCACGGCCGGTTGCGTGAGAGCCTGTTTAGAACATGGGTTATTGCATAATGCGACGCAACGATTGTGGTATTCAGGACCGATGTTTCGATATGAACGTCCACAAAAAGGACGTTATCGACAATTTTACCAAATCGGTGCAGAAGCCTTAGGATTTGAAACGCCTGATATTGACGCAGAAATCATTATGATGACGGCGCAATTTTGGGAAGCATTAGGTTTGACTGATCAAATCGAGTTGCAATTAAATTCTCTCGGCTCCGTGGCGGTCCGTAGAAATTATCGTGAGCAATTGGTACAGTATTTTAAATCGCATCAATCAGCGTTAGATGAAGATAGCAAACGACGTCTCGGTTTAAACCCTCTCCGTATTTTAGATAGTAAAAATCCAGAGATGCAGGGGTTAATTGCCAATGCGCCGTCGATTTTAGATTATTTAGATGAAGCATCCTCAAAACATTTTAATACGTTGCGTCAGTATTTAGATGCAGCAGGATTAAATTATAAAATTAATCCACGGTTGGTAAGAGGGTTAGATTATTACACGGATACCGCATTTGAGTGGGTGACAGAGCAATTAGGCGCACAGGGCACTGTTTGTGGTGGTGGAAGATATAATGGGCTAGTTGAGCAATTAGGTGGACAAGCAACGCCTGCTATTGGTTTTGCGATGGGCTTAGAACGAATCGTAGAATTATACAAAGCAAAACAAGCAAGCGTGCAATCTAAAGCCGACGTTTATTTAATTACAGATGGTGAACGAGCTCGGTATGAAGGATTTTTATTATCTCAAAAATTAAGAAAGGCTTTACCCGATCTGCAATTGATTATGCACTGTGGTTCTGGTGGTTTTAAAAGTCAGTTCAAAAAAGCAGATAAATGTGGTGCACGTTTTGCTTTGATTTTAGGTGAAGATGAAATTGCACAACACAAAGTTAGTGTGAAATTTTTAAGAGAAGAGAAAGAACAGTTAAGTGTCACATTTGAAGAGTTAGTTAATGTTTTAAAATAATGATCAGTAGCAGTAAGGATTAAAGTCACTGGATCCCGGCTCGCGTGTTGCAAAGGCTCAACACTTGGCCGGGATGACACAGTAAAAGACGTTGTTGTCATCCCGGAATTTAGTCTTTCTTAACGAGCGAAGCGAGTTTAGAAAGACTTAATATCCGGGAACCAGTGACTTTCATGCAGCGCTTAGCCGGGGAAACACTGTAAACACAAAATTTATTGATAGGTTTAGGGAGTTCAAATGACAGAATATCTAACAGAAACTCAGCAAATTGAAATGTTAAAAAACTGGTGGCGTAAGTATGGTAATCGAGTGATGTCATTGGTTTTAGTTGCCACTATTTTTTATTTCAGTGGTGTATGGTGGATGAGTAGACAGAATGCCATCAATATGCAAGCTTCCAGTGCTTATGAACAATTGCTCATAACTATGATGGACAACGATCAATCTAGTACAACGATCCAAGCAGATAATTTAATTTCGGACTATACAAAAACACCTTACGCAGGAATGGCTCAATTGATCTTAGCAAAACAAGCTGTGTATATGGGCGATTTAGAACGCGCTCAGCAAAAACTACAATGGGTCGTTGATCATGCCACTCATAAAAGTATTCAACAAATTGCACGATTAAGAATGGCAAGTTTATTCGAAGAAAAGAATCAACTGGATAAAGGTTTAAAAGTATTAGAAGAAGTTAATGATCCTGCTTTTCTGACAATGATTGAAGAAAAGCGCGGAGATATTTACTTAACGTTAGGAAAAAAAGAAGAAGCAAAAAAAGCCTATGAAGCTGCAACGAAAGCGTTAGTGAATAGCACAATCGCTCGTCCTTTATTAAAAATGAAATTAGAAAATTTAAATTAAAGAATTTATCTGAAGGAAATACTATGACTCGAATATTTTACTCCACGATTTTATTAAGTTGTTTTTTGTTAGCAAGCTGCGCTCATCACAAAAAGTCTAACGATAAGCTGCCACAACTGCCTGAAGTCAAATCTGAAGTTTCTGCAAAACCAGTTTGGTCTAATACAGAGGGAGCAGGCGTTGGAAAACAGACTTATTTAGACTTAATGCCAACATTACATGACAATGTACTTTATGCCTCAGATGCAAAAGGACGTGTTTTTGCAATCAATGCAACGCACGGGAAAACCATGTGGTCAACCAGAGTTAAAGCACCTATTGCAACAGGTACAGCTGTTGGAGATGGTATCGTCGCTGTAGGAACCAGTGACGCTCGAGTCATTGCTTTCCAACAAAAAACAGGAAAAGAAATATGGCAAGCAACTTTAAGTAATGAAGTGTTAGCAGCGCCGGTTATTGCACATCAGCACGTACTGGTAAAAACGGTCGATGGAAAAGTATATGCACTAAATCCTCAGAATGGTTCTGTCACATGGATGTATGATCATGGAGCACCTAGTTTAATTCTGCGTGCCGTGAGTTCACCGGTCGTTGCGGGTGACAAAATTGTTGCAGGATTTTCCGATGGACAACTCGATGTCTTATCATCTGACGGAAAATTAATTTGGCAAAAATCATTAGCGCAGCCTATGGGTTCAACAGCCGTTGAACAAATGGTAGATATCAACGCAGATCCTGTGGTTGTTAATGGCGTTGTTTATGTAACCACTTTCCAAGGCAATATAGGGGCTTATGCGCTACACAGTGGTGAATTACTTTGGGAAGATAAAATGTCTTCTTACAGTGGATTGGCATTAAATCAAGAACAAGTATTCACGTCAGATGAACATGGTGATGTTTGGGCGCTAGATCGTTCTAGCGGGAAAACTTTCTGGAAACAAGTTCAATTAAAAGGTCGCACATTAACTGCGCCTGCACTGTTAGAAAATAATGTCATAGTAGGTGATCAAGAAGGGCATATACACTTTTTATCAGAGAACGATGGTCACTTTAAGGGAAGAGTACAAGTGAATTCCTCAGCAATAGTAACAACACCTATCGTGAATGGAAAAATGTTTTATGTCATGACTGCTAATGGGAATTTGGTCGCTTATCGGATGGGTTAGCTATTATATTTAGGGAGCTATCGTATGTATTATGATTATGAACCCGAATATATAAAGGAAGAGAGAAAAAGAGAAGCTGAGCGCAACCGTTTTTTGACCAGGCATAGTGATTTACAGCATAGTCTTCAATATCCTAGTTCTGATCACCATAAGGATGAGGAGATAGATCTTAGTTTTTACGGAAATGGTGCCCGGATCCCGGTTGATCGTAAAGAAGAATTATTAAGAGTACTAATCCACCTTAAGAAACATCCTTATGCTAAACGCATTGTCTTCCCTGATGTAAAAATAGAGAATAATACCGTATCAGGCATAGAAATTGAGGTGGAAAGTCGTTTCTGTGAATTACTCATTCATTCTCCAAATATTATCCAGATTAATAATTGTCAGGATCTTTTTCAGGATGAAAAGAGTAGTTTGGCAAAGTTAGTGAAAATCAATCGAAAGATTGGTGAGTACCTGGATCCGAAAAAGAATTGCCACTTTTTAAATTTTCAAAATCTCTTGTTTGTTGACGCTGTAACACCAACATTAAATAGAATACTCAAAGCTATCAAAGAAAACGATTCTGTCAGAGAATTAAATTTAATGAATGCTGCATTAACTAGTGCTCATGTGCCTGTGCTTTGCGAAATACTGAGAAGCAGTAAAAACCTAGTAAGTTTTTCAATTGGCAGTAAAAGTACTGTAGACGCATGCCAAAATAAACTGACAAATGAAGATATAAAATTGCTGCTTGCTGCGATTAGGGAAAATCCTGATTCACCATTACAGTATCTTGATATTTCTTATAATAATGTAAAGCCTGGGTTAGTTGAAGATGTGGTTGTTTTTTTAAAAGAACACAAAAAAATAACTTATTTAAATTTAGCAGGTTGCAGTGTTGACGATAGTGGAATGAAAATATTATCGGAGTATTTAAAAATAAATACTGTATTGAGTGTTTTGAATTTAGATGCAAATCTATTTCAAGGGCCAGGGTTGCTTTTTTTACTAGATGCTTTAAAAGTAAATCGATGTATCTGTGAGTTATCGTTATTAACCAATCAAGTGCCAGAAGCTACAGTTGAATCTTTCATAAAAGAACTAGCAACAGTGAATAGGGCGATTCATGATTTAAAGATGACTCATGTGAGTCATCAACCAAAGCGGTCGTATCGCGAAAAAAATATTGACTATCCAATGCGAATTAAAACAGCTCTAGGACATTTTAATGATACTAATAAAACGTTGAGTGATAGGGCTGTAGTTAGCGCAATGTCGGGTTCCTTAGACGATTTTATACAAAAATTAATTCAGCGCATAAGTCCTTATATTAAAAATGGAGAAGGAAAAAGCTTGCTTCAAATTTTGGTAGAAAACGAGCATTTAGGCCATATAGCGTACCTTCGATCTCAAGGCTTTTACATGGATTTGCTAACGCCGGAGTTGGTTTCTATGCTTGACTATGCAAAATCACTGAATAAATCGGAGGTTACTAACGTTTTGAGAGGTGCAGCGAGCATTATCAATTCTTCTAGGCTAGCGTTTCCTCCCTCTCCTTCATTAACTGCTACTTCTCCCAATACCGCAAAAGGAAAAAAGCATGCACGTGCAGAAACAGATCCTAAGCAACAAACTTTGTTTGGGGCATGGGCTCGAGATGAAGCTAAAAGGGCTAAGAAAGCAACAGATCCTACACCAACAAACTCTTTATCTGAACAAGCACCAGTAATTTTGCCTGTGCCTACGGCAGCTGCTCCTGAAAATAATACTGATACTGATGTACAATCTTATGCGAAATTTTATTATGCAGTTTGTTATTGGCAGTTAAATATTATTAGGGA
>JAFEDO010000161.1 GCA_018241565.1 Pseudomonadota bacterium | reverse complement strand
CGACCCCATTGCTCATAAATTTTGAGATGTAATTTTCTCCCTCATTGATATAATCCTCGCTCTTTGTTTAGTCAGGAGAGTTGTACTATGGGATTAAACGCCGCCGCAGCGAAATTGTTTCAAGGTTTTTCAAAACTAACCCACCAACAACGTCTAGAACGACTATTAGAAATGGGTGCCCTAACGCCGGATGATCTCAAAATATTAGCTGCTAAAAAAAACCTATCGACTCATTTAGCTGAACAATTCATTGAAAACGTCATTGGTTATTTTCAAATTCCACTGGGTGTTGCAACAAACTTTCGTATTGATGGTCAGGATCGCGTGGTTCCTATGGCCGTTGAAGAAACTTCTATTATTGCTGCTCTCAGTAAAACAGCAAAATGGATCCGCCAATCGGGTCATATCACAACCCATATTTCTGGCGACACTATTATAGGTCAAGTACAACTTGCTAAAGTCAAAGATTTTGAAGCCACTCGAAACATTATTGAATGTAATAAAAGTTTTTTAATGAACAGCGCCAATCAACACCCTGCGCAAAGCTTGTTTAAGCGAGGCGGAGGTGTAAAAGATATTACGGTACGTAAAATTCCTCGTGGCGATGGCTACGATATGGCAGTCATTCATATTTTTGCAGATCCGTGTGATGCCATGGGCGCTAATATGATGATACAGATCTGCGAATATTTAAAAGATCCTATTCAACAATTGACTCAAGAATCCGTTACCATGTGTATCCTCTCTAACTTAAATGATAGTAAGTTAGTCAAAGCAGAAGTGCTCATTGAAAATATTGATCCTGATATTGGTCATAAATTAAGTGAAGCATCTCTATTTGCCGAATGTGATCCTTATAGAGCTGCTACTAATAATAAAGGCGTATTAAACGGTATCGATCCCGTTCTCATTGCAACAGGCAATGATTGGCGTGCTGTCGAAGCGGGTATCCATGCCTATGCAGCTCGTTCAGGTCAATATCGTTCAATTACTCAGTGGACAATGAAAGGGAAAGATTTAATTGGAAAATTTGAAGCACCTTTAGACGTTGGCGTCGTAGGTGGCGTTACTAAATTACACCCTATGGCTCAAATGAGTTTAAGAATGCTAGACATTCAACATGCTTCTGAATTGGCGCGCATAGCTGCTGCGGTTGGGTTGGTTCAAAATTTAGGGGCTCTTAGAGCATTAATCACTTTAGGCTTTACGGAAGGCCATATGAAATTGCACATCACTAACTTAACTTTGAGTGCTGGTGCAAAAGCGGAAGAAATTCCATTACTCAGAAAAAAATTAGAAGAATTTCTAGCCTCCAGTAAACGTATTACAGAAAGTAACGCGATAGAAATTTTAAAAGAATTAAGACAACAAGCTTTAGCTTTTAAAGAGACTTTGGTTTAAGCCTTCACCGCACTACATAGCAATGGGGTCAGACTCGATTGCTTTTTTTTCAGATCTGAACCCGGGTTGCGCGTCGCAAAAGCTCGACGCTACCCGGGCTACGAAAAAGCAATCGAGTCTGACCCATTGCTATGCGAGGATAATAGATGAAAATTGAATTCTCAGCACCGAGCAAAACATTCATGGCTGGTGAATATATTGCACTGGAAGGCTATCCCGCTCTTATTTTAAATACCGAACCTCGATTTAAATTAATCGTTGACCAAACAAAACCATATCCTATTTCTTCTATCTATCCTGAAAGTCCAGCTGGAAAATTGATACATGATCACCAATCCCTTCTCGCTCATATGTCTTTAGAGTTTAGGGATCCTCACCAAGGCAAAGGAGGCTTCGGGGCTTCCAGTGCACAATTTTTAATGGTGTATGCACTACTTCAGCATTTGAAAAAAAAACCTCTAGAACATGAACACTGTTCTGAACTCTTAACCTGTTACCAATCTTATGCCTGGAATGGTGTGGGGCTAAAACCCAGTGGCGCTGACTTAATAAGTCAATGGTTCGGAAAAGTGACTCTATTCAATCATCAAGAAAAACAAATACAAGCGCACGACTGGCCTTTTGAAAACATCACTTTCTGCTTATTACATACGGGACAAAAACTACCAACTCATAATCACCTAAAGCAATTAAAACAAATACCCACCCAAGCCTTACTACCCTGGATGCAAAAAATTCAAGAAAGCTTTTTACAAAAAGATGCTTTCCAATTCATCCTCGGCATTCAAGGTTATGGAGATACTTTACAAAAAGAAACCCTAGTCGCAGAAACAACCCTACCATTACTGCGTCTTCTACAACAACATGAAGCTGTTTTAGCAAGCAAAGGCTGCGGGGCATTGGGCGCCGATGTCATCTTAGTATTACTACCAAATCTAGCACTCCCCTCTTTTAGACGTTGGTTAACCCGACGAGGATTATCAGTGATTGCAACGGCCAATAACTTGTCTCATGGACTAAAGATTGTATAATCCCGTGGAATTCTATTTACCGAGGTCCCCATGAAAAAATGGTTTGCAGAAGCACCTTCTAATATTGCGCTCATTAAATATATGGGCAAAGAAGATCCCGCTAAAAATATTCCGATTAACGCCTCTCTCTCATACACATTAAATGATTTACTGAGCTTCGTAGAATTAGAATCATATCCTGGTCCCAACGATATTTGGGAACCTTTAGATTTACCAGGAACCCCCGCATTTTCTTTAACACCCGAAGCAAAAGAACGTTTTTTACGTCATTTAACTTTTTTAAAAAATCATTTTTCTTATTCGGGCAATTTTATTGTGCGCTCTTGCAATAATTTCCCGCAAAGTACTGGATTAGCAAGTTCCGCTTCTAGTTTTGCCGCACTTACTCAATGCGCAGCAAGAGCATTGTGTGAATTAACCAACCAAGAAGAAATATCCATAGAAAAAATTGCTGAACTCAGTCGTGTTGGTTCTGGTTCATCTTGCCGATCATTTTTTTCTCCTTGGTGTTTATGGACTAAGCACGGTGTGGAACCCATCGCCCTACCCTATGATAAATTGATCCACCAAGCTGTGATTGTTTCTCATGAGTTTAAACCTGTGCATTCTACCGATGCGCATAAACTGGTTCGTACCAGTCCTTTATTTGCAAACCGTGCTGAACGCGCAGAAGAAAATTTAAAACTTTTAATTCAAAGCTTAAAAGAAAAAAATTGGACCACGGTTTTTGAAATTGTTTGGCGTGACTTTTGGGATATGCATCAAATGTTTGAATCATCGGTACCACCGCTGCATTATATGAAAGACGATACTAAAAAAGTATTAAACAATATCAAAAAATACTGGGACGATAACAAAGATGGCCCGCTTGCAACGGTAGATGCAGGCGCCAATATCCATTTACTGTATCGACCTGATCAAAAAGACAAGGCGGAATTTATTAAAACCTTTTTTCTGAATGACTATGATGTCCTCTGATTTTTCAACAACCACACATGCCAAATGGATACTCGCAGGAGAACACGCCGTGTTGCGCGATCATCCTGCACTCGTATTCCCATTGCACTCTAAAACATTAACTTTACATTATTCAAAAAGTGACGAAGGATTACGTACTGAGTTTTCAGGATTATATGGTGAAGAAATTCATTTATTATTTTGTGGTGTGCTAGAGCAAGCACTAGAAGTCATTAACCGTTCCATCAGCGAAGTACAAGGAAAATTCATTGTCGAAAACCATATTCCATTGGGTGCAGGCATGGGCGTTTCAGCAGCGCTCAGCGTTGCCATTGTTCGTTGGTTTATTTGGCAAGGATGGTTGCAAGACGATCAATTACAAACTTTTGCTCAACACTTAGAGAATATATTTCATAGTGAAAGTAGCGGTGTTGATATTGCCGGTGTTTTAGCAGAACAAGGATTATTATTTTATCGTAACGGCCCACAAAAATTACTTCAACCTAAGTGGAAACCTTTGTTGTACTTATGTCATTCCAATCAAATTGGGTTAACCTCACATTGCGTTAAAAAAGTAAAAGAATTATGGCAACGCGATGCTTCTTTAGCAAAACTCATAGACGATGAAATGGAAAGTAGTGTATTGTCTGCGGCGAATGCCTTACAAAGTGATAGAGACATCGGTCTTCCTGAATTAGCTGCCGCTATCAATAAAGCGCGCGTTTGTTTTACGCAATGGGGTTTAGCTGGCGGAAAAGTGGAGCAAATGATCAATCATTTGCTTTCAGCGGGAGCTCTTGCTGCTAAGCCAACCGGTTCAGGTGATGGGGGCTATATTCTCAGTTTATGGTCGCATGAGCCCAATAAAGATTTACCTTTTGAAATGATACAGGTGTGAAAACCCAAGCTTTGATGTGTTTTTTGCATCAAAGTTTCTCAGTGCTTCAAAACCTTGATGCAAAAAACACATCAAAGATACAAATAACAATCTCATTTTTTTTGAACTTCGATAATTTGATAAAAGGTTTCATCTTTTTGAATCATACCCAACTCAGTACGAGCGTGTTCTTCTACAGACGCATTCCCATGTTTCAAATCATTCACATCCGCCGCTAATGCTTTATTACGATCTT
>JAFEDO010000160.1 GCA_018241565.1 Pseudomonadota bacterium | reverse complement strand
CGTAGCACCTGCAACACCACCAGACACAGGCGCATCAACCATAACTAACCCAAATTCTATTGCCTTCTTATGTAAACCACGACTCGTTTCCACATCGATAGAAGATGCATCAATAATTAAAGTATTTTTTTTCGCATGCTGAAATAAACCTTTCGTTAAACAAATCTCTGAAACTTGTTCTCCCGTTTGCACCATAATAAAAATCACTTCACAATCATTCGCTAACTCACTCACAGAATTTGCCGAAACCGCACCTGCACTCACAACAGCACTCATCGCTTCAGGCATCACATCATAAACCTCTACAGCAAATCCAGATTTTAACAAATTCTTCACCATCGGATTTCCCATATGACCTAATCCAATAAACCCAATCTTCATGATTGACTCCTATTTCTTTAACTTGGCATGAAATAATGCGCTTCTGATTTCTCTCCAGCAAACCAACGCTCTGTCACTGTTTTTAACTTCGTATAAAATTGTACGCCTTGCTCTGCATGTAATCCCACATCACCAAATACAGAATGTTTCCATCCTCCAAAACTGTGATACGCCACAGGCACTGGAATCGGCACATTGACACCCACCATCCCAACTTGCACTTCATGCGTAAAACGACGCGCGATATTTCCATCTTGCGTGAAAATCGCTGTACCATTGCCATATTCATGCTCATTCACTAAACGTAATGCACTTTCAAAATCTTTGACACGCACAACACATAACACAGGACCAAAAACTTCTTCTCGATAAATTCGCATTTCAGAAGTCACATGATCAAACAAACATCCACCCATAAAAAAACCATTCTCATATCCAGATACTTTCAAGCCTCTACCATCAACAATTAAATTCGCGCCTTCTTTCACACCTAAATCAACATAAGATTTCACGCGTTCTAAATGCTCTCGAGTGACTAATGGCCCCATATCCATTCCTGACATATGTCCTGGACCTATTTTCAGAGCTTCAACACGTTTTTTTAATGGTTTCACTAATGCATCTGCCACTTTGTCACCTACAGCAACGACCACTGGTAATGCCATACATCGTTCACCCGCTGAACCATAAGCTGCACCTAAAACTGCTTCAACAACGCGATCAATCTCTGCATCAGGCATCACAACACCATGATTTTTTGCACCACCAAAAGTTTGCGCGCGTTTTCCATGCATGACCGCTGTTTTATAAATATATTCTGCAACCGGTGTCGAACCAATCGCATTCACAGCAACAACATCTGGATGTTTAATTAAAAGATCAACCGCCGTTTTATCTCCATGAATCACATTCAAAACACCTGCCGGCAATCCGGCTTGATGTAATAATTCTGCTAAAAATAACGGCGCTGAAGGATCTTTTTCAGAAGGTTTTAGTATGAATGTATTTCCACAAGCAATCGCTGGGATCATTAACCAAATCGGTACCATCACAGGAAAATTAAATGGTGTAATGCCAACACAAACACCCAATGGTTGACGCACAGTATAAGAATCAACATCCGTTCCCACATTTTCGGAATAACTCCCTTTCAACAAATTCGGGATACCACACATAAATTCGACCAATTCAATACCACGTAAAATGGATCCCTTGGCATCTTCTAATAATTTTCCATGTTCTTTTGTAACCAACTCCGCTAACTTCTCGATATTTTGTTCTAACAATTCTTTAAATTTAAATAAAACTCGGGCACGCTTTATTGATGGCGTGAGAGACCAGGCTCGGAAAGCATTTTTGGCTGATTTGATGGCTTCTTCAATTTCTGTGGTACTTGCAAATGCAACTTGGCCGGCAACAGCCCCAGTAGCAGGGTTATATAGTGGGGATAAATGATTATTCTTCCCCGCGACGCCTTGACCATTAATAAAGTGATGAACGATAGTGGTCATATTTATCTCCCCTCCCCTGGTTTCTTTTGCTAATAAAGATTATCCTTCGTCCCCCAATATATCCTTAGATATGGAATATGCAAACACGAAAAACACCCGTATACCAATTAAGTGTTTCTGACATGACTTGCGCCAGTTGCGTTGCTCGTATTGAAAAAACTCTGCAATCACTGCCAGGTGTACAGAAAGCCGATGTTAATTTCGCGGAAAAAACAGTGATGGTCACTGGTAGCGTTCCTATGGCGACACTCATTCGAGTCATTACTGAAATTGGTTATACAGCAAAACCACTACATCATTCCAAAGTACACCAACACATCACAGAACAGAAAAACCTTTTTACTCTTTTGAAAAAATCTATCGTATCTTTCGTTGTTGGATTTTCTTTAATGATTTTTTCAATGGTCTTTCCTATCATTCCTCCGTTAGCAGCACCTCACGGACAACTCATTGGATTACTGATTGGCTTAATTACACTCATCACGCTGATTTATTCAGGGGGTAAAATATATAAAAGTGCATGGCATGGATTACGTTACAAACAAACGAATATGGATAGTCTCATCACCGTTGGAACTGCAGCTGCTTGGATATATTCGATTGCCGTTGTGATATTTTTCAAAATGCTTCCTCAGCTCACTCAACATTTATATTTTGAAGCAGCGGTTTTAATTATCGCATTTATTAACTTTGGAAATTTTCTTGAACTTCGTAATCGTGGAAAAACTTCTGAAGCAATTCAACACTTAATTGGATTACAACCAAAAACTGCTCGTGTTGTTCGAGAACAAACAGAAATAGATATCCCCATCGCGAATGTTCAAATCAACGATATTATTCGAATACGTCCTGGAGAAAAAATTCCTGTTGATGGCATTATCATAGAAGGACAATCTACGCTTAATGAATCCATGTTAACTGGTGAACCTATGCCCGTCAGCAAAAAAGAAGGCGACTCAGTTATTACAGGCACTTTAAATACCACTGGTACTTTCTTATTTAAAGCCACTCAAGTTGGAAAGAACACCGTGCTTGCGCAAATCATTCAAATGGTTAAACAAGCTCAAAACTCAAAACCTTCCATTGCAAGCTTGGCAGATGAAGTATCTTCTATTTTCGTACCCGCTGTTTTTATCATCGCTATGATTACTGCTGCAGTTTGGTGGTTTTTAGGACCTGAACCCAAAATGGTTTATGCGTTAGTCACTTCTATTAGCGTTTTAATTATCGCTTGCCCTTGTGCACTTGGTTTGGCAACACCGATATCTGTCATTGTCGGTATTGGAAAAGCCGCTGAATTCGGCGTATTAATTCGCCATGGCAATGCATTACAGCAAGCCAGCAAAATTAAAACGCTTGTGTTTGATAAAACTGGCACCCTTACTGAAGGCAAACCCGCCGTTACAGACACCGTTGTATGTTCATCTTTCAGCGAAGCACAATTATTACAGTGGGCAGCCAGTTTAGAAGCAAACTCTGAGCATCCTCTAGCGCTCGCTATATTATCGAAAGCAAAACAAAATCATGTTGAAGTATTACCTGTTTCTTTATTTCAATCGTTGGAAGGGTTTGGCGTACGCGCGAAAATCAATGATAAATGGTTTATTCTCGGCAACCGACTTTTCATGGAAAAAAATCGTGTTGATCTTAGCGAACAAACCACTCAAATTGAACAATATCATCAACAAGGAAAAACAACCGTATTCTTAGGCCATGACCATCAATTACTGGGTTTTTTTGCTATTGCCGATCAAATTAAACCTGAAACAAAAGCCGTGATAAAACGCTTACATAAAATGGGCTTGAAAACTATGATGTTAACAGGCGATCATGAAAGTCCCGCTCGATTCATTGCAAAACAAGTAGGCATCGATAAAGTTGTCGCTGAAATATTGCCTCATCAAAAATTAAAAATCATTGAGCAATTGCAACAGAAAAAACAAATTGTTGGCATGGTTGGCGATGGCATTAATGATGCGCCTGCTTTAGCTAAAAGTGATGTGGGGATCGCCATTGGAACAGGTACAGATGTTGCGATTGAAAGTGCTGACATTTCATTAATATCAGGTTCATTAGAAGGTGTCGTCAATGCAATTGCTATTTCAAAAGCTACGCTTAAAAATATCAAACAAAATTTATTCGGTGCCTTTGTTTACAATACTTTAGCTATTCCTATTGCTGCAGGTATTTTGTATCCTTGGTTCCCTCATTTATTGAATCCTGTAATAGCAGCTGCGGCCATGGCATTGTCGTCACTCACGGTTGTGATCAATGCGAATCGATTACGGTTTTTTAAAGTGAAGTAAGTATTATGCGCCCCCACCCTAACCCTCCCCCGGAGTACCGAGGGAGGGAAAATATGTAATCTTTTTTTTGATACGTTGAAAGAGAAGAACATTTAATTCTCCCCCCGGGGCTCTATTTGAAAGGGAATAATGTTTAATTCCCTCCCACGGTACTCCGGGGGAGGGTTAGGGTGGGGGTAAAAGTTTTTATATTTAAAAAGGAAACACGATGGCAACTTATAACAACATACTAGAACTCATCGGCAATACACCTATCGTTGAACTTCATCAATTTGATACGGGTCCTTGTCGCTTATTCATGAAATTAGAATTTTTTAACCCAGGTGGGTCCATCAAAGATCGTATTGCAGTATCCATGATCGAAGATGCAGAAAAAAAAGGATTATTGAAACCCGGTGGCACGATCGTTGAAGCAACGGCTGGAAACACAGGTATTGCGCTTGCTTTAGTCGCTATCGCCAAAGGCTACAAAATGTTAGTTGTCATGCCAGATAAAATGAGCCCGGAAAAAGTTCAACACTTAAAAGCATTGGGCGCAGAAGTCATTATGACTCGTTCTGATGTGAACAAAGGACATCCTGAGTATTATCATGATCTCGCAGAACGTATTTCAAAAGAAACTAAAAACTCTTATTACATCAATCAATTTGCAAATCCTGCAAATCCCCTAGCACATGAAACAACAACTGCTCCTGAAATTTGGGAACAAATGGATCATGATGTCGACGCGGTGGTTGCTGGTGTAGGAACCAGCGGCACTATCACAGGCATTGGACGTTACTTGAAAAAAGTTTCTCCAAACATTGATATTGTTTTAGCAGATCCAGAAGGTTCTATTCTCACGCATTATATTAATACCGGAGAACTATTAGAAAAAAGTGGCAGTTGGTTAGTCGAAGGCATTGGTGAAGATTACATTCCAACGATTGCCGATATGTCATTAGTCGATCACGCTTTCACAGTCACCGACACACAAGCATTTCAAGCCTCTCGTGATTTATTAAGAAAAGAAGGGATTTTTGCGGGTTCATCTACCGGTACCCTACTCCACGCTGCTTTAGAATATTGCCGCAAACAAACAAAGCCAAAACGCGTAGTCACATTTGCTTGCGACACAGGTGCAAAATACATGTCGAAGATTTTCAATGATGCATGGTTAAAAGAAAAAGGACTGGTAGTTCGCTGATACCCGTCATCCTGAGCTGATGCATCCCCACGAATTATAGAGGGTAAAGAGCAGTAGTGCATTGATTTTATTGAGTCCGCATGATCAAATGAAGATTCTTCATAGAGACCATGGGG
>JAFEDO010000015.1 GCA_018241565.1 Pseudomonadota bacterium | reverse complement strand
TTATATTACTCACATCTATATCAATTTGTATTTAATTAAGCTTTTGTTGTACAGAAGACTCATCTCTCTTTGCCGTATCGATAACAGAATCACTACTAATCGATGAGGCATTTTTAGATTTCACAGAAGCCTCATCGTTTTTCATCGTATCACTAACAACATCGCTATTAACAGATGAAGAATCTGCGATTATCTTAAAAAATCCTTGTTTCTGCATAACAACACTTTGCTGTGCGGCTTCACTAAACTCTGTTTGTACTTCTTTAGTATTTACCTCTGTATTACTTAATTTTGCCAACAATTCTTGCAGCTTAGCTATCTCGGCTCGCAATTCATCTACTTGTTCATGTAATCTGTTTACTTCGCCACGCAGACTATTTATTTCTACAAACATAGTCGGACGTGTACTATATAATCCTAACTCATGTATCATGCTTCGAACTTCACTCAAGAGATTTTGCTTAAGATAGGTAGAATCATCTTTTGATAACTCTCGACATTGCCAATCGCTTAATAAATTTGAAAAAATATGCTGAGCTAATTCATCACGGAATTTTGAGGCTTTTCCCGCGTGTTTTTCATAGTAACCTACAATATTGGCCTCAGACTGTTTCGCCAATACTTCTTGCAATTCAAGCTCAAGCGCTTTGTTTTTATATTGTTCTAAGAGTATTTGAATTGCTTCAGTCCTTAGAGCTGCACTTAATTCATTAGGCACTTGATAACTCGCTAATTGTTTTTTAATGTAGCTTGTAACAGAAACATCTGTGTAATCAGGCAACGAATTATTTTTCCATTTTTTTAAAAGATTTTGAGTGGCTTGCTTATAATAAGGCAAAAGATCTGAGACTATTTTACCTTTCACTAAACTTGTTTTTTCTGATTCAATAGCATCTTTAATTTCTTCTGCGTTAATTGTTCCAGCATAAATTTCATCTGCTATTCTTTCAAAGATAAAACTCTCAATGCCCTGTGCAAATGCATTTTCACGATTATGGCCACGATAAAAATTGACTGATTGTTCTAACATGTTTTCTTTAATTTTCTGAACTACCTTGTCTTCTTTATCCTCTAATGCATAAAACCAATGAAATTCTAATGCCTTTAGTAAAGTACTATCTAATTGTTGAGTTTCTTCTGAATCTAACGATTGGTCTTGCCACTGCTGATGCTTAGTATCAATGTAAATCGTTTGCTTTTTTTCAGAGTAATCCATAAGCGCTTTTGGTAACTCATGGTCGATCCATTTTTTTGTCAAGTAAGTGATAGCTTCTAAATCCCAAGCATTTTTTAAGTCTTCACTCGCTACTTTACCTTGCTGCCATGCTTTTAATGCGCATTGTAGGCTTGAATACAAACGCTTAAGATAAGTTTCATTACGACGATCAAAGAATGATTCTTTAGTAACATCAGTATATTCAGCAATCGCTTGTTTTAAATCCGCTAAATTTAAGATACAACCTCGAGCCTTTAGTGCTTCTTCTGTAACATCTTCAGAAATCAACTGTTCCTTAAGATGCATCAATACTGCACCTTTAAAATCTATGTCGTTTTTAAACAAAAATATAATATGCTTAACGTCCTCATTGATAATCGCTTTATCTAAGTCTTTCATGATTTGTCTCCCTTAAGTGTTATAAAAATTGAATGTTCCAACACTCGGGGATTTTGAAAGGGGGACAGCTTAAAAACTATAGGTAAATTTTCCTATTTTTAAGGCTAGGGGATCAGTCGATTCCTCTTAGCTATTTGCAATATTTCAGTTGTTCTAGAAACTTGTAATTTATCCTTTATATTTGTCACATGGTGTTCAAAGGTTCTGAAACTGATATAAAGAGATTCTGCAAGGCATTTGATAGATTTACCTTCTTCTAATTTTTCTAAAATCTCAACTTCCCGATTTGTTAGGAAAATTCCTTCATATTTTCCACTAAGATAATAACGATTAACATCAAACAAAGGTTCATTATTTTTAGCATCATCTAAACCTACATTAATGATAGGAATGAAAGCTAAGGTAACGCTTTGATTATAGAGCTGAAGTTTTTCAGCATATGCATCTAATAACAATGTTCTACATTTTTCTCTAAAGTAATAAATAAACTGATACAAAATATTCATGCGGGTAAAATAAATACTCGCCTTGTTACCTGAGAAACTATAGAAATCACAGTATTCACGATTCTTTTCGATAATCTCTACACCATAAGATAATTTAAAACTTTGCGATAATTTTTGGCTGATGACGTTACTTTCATCGGAACTTACTTGCCTGATAATATCCCAAAAAGTACAGCCTGATTTTAATTCATCAAACGAAGCGCCAGCGAACCAAGAGTGAGTGTAATACCCATCCTCAAAAAGGTAACTACCAAAACTAATCTCGGAAGGTAAGAAGGTAAAGTGACCATTCTTATAACGTCTTAAATAACAAAAATACGTGATGTCCGTGGATGCGAATAGCGGTTTGCAAATTTTTGCAACAGCAGCCGATTTCATTTTGGCAACGGTGCCTGATAAATTAATTTTTTGAGTCATTTAAGAAACCTGCCATGTTACTATTCCATTTCATTAACAAGCCGACCTCACAAGCAATTAGAGCTTTTCTGGTTTTGAATGAGCTTTCGATAGGAAGCTAAGGAAGAATATCCTAACTTTTTATTACTTGGCAAGAACTTCGACTGAAATCTGGACAACCTTATAAAACTGCTGGCACATTTGAGGAAAGCAATAGTAATCACTTCTTCTGAAGTGTCGTACCCTCTATGTTCGTTTGCTCAAGTAGATTCCGTATATCTGAAGTTTCTTCTTCTGGAGGTTTAACGTGTGGAAACTTACATTTATTACCATAACGACAGTTACCTTTTGCAAAGAAACGACAAAATTCAGCGCCTTGTTTTTTAGGCTTTGTTTTTAAAGCAATAACACTCTCATCGAGCAGTTTATCCCGTTCAGAAGCATCATCAATAATGTTTTTCAGAATATGTGTACTTTGCTCCAGTGTTTTAACATGACCAAGAATGATCATACCGAATCTGGCGCGTGTAAGCGCTACGTTTATTCGACGAGGGTCTTCTACGAAGCCAACTCTTCCACTTGGGTTTGCACGTACGCACGACACAATAATGCAATCACACTCGCCTCCTTGGAAACCATCCACAGTCGACACGGTAACTGATTGTGAAGATTTGCCGAGTAATTCTTTTAATTTTTCTACCTGCGCACTGTAAAAAGTAATGACGCCAATTTGTATTGCTGGATGTCCCTTTCTAAGTTGATTAACAATCGATACCACTGCTTGGCATTCAGCAAGATTGAAATAACTATCCTTGTTTCTTTTCTCTGTTCCAGATTCAATATCTACAACACTATATGGAAATAATTCCACATTAGCATAAGGATTATTTCTTGTAGATATAATACTTCCATCTTGAAGCCTATCCTGATAGAAAGCTTTAGAAGGAAAACATCGGATGTCAGGAGCCATCCTATACTGGTATTCCAGCATACGATAGGGCGCATTATTGTTGATCAATGATTCCATTGTTGATTTATCAAACCCTGTTTGGGTTGCAGTCGATGATAAAGTGGTTGCTGGTAATTGCATAGGATCACCCACCACGAGAACCTTCTGAATATTTAAACGAAATGGGATCAGTATTTCTGGTTGCAGCGCTTGGCCTGCCTCATCAATGATGAGAATATCAAAGCCTCGTTGTAAACGCTGTAATGATTGTCGACCACAAACTGAAAGACTTGCAAAAACAACATCCGCTTTTTCCAACATAATCAAATCATTATCTTCTGAATCAACAAACCCTTGAGCAAATTTTTCTAAGGATTTATTTAACTTTATTCTTCGTTTCAGGAAATCTTCATAGATGCCAGTTTTTTTCCCCTCATTATCTTCACCTAATAACTCTGCGCATTGTTTGCGTTCTTGTCCCGAAAAAACTTTAGACGCGCTAACCAGTTTTTTTAACCTTCGTCTTATTGTATTTAACAAATCATGAATGCTGGATGATTCTAGATAAAAATTCATAATCGGCTGTATTTGATTTATAAAATCTGAAATTAATTGTTGCGTAAAGCTTAAGTACTCTTTCCTCAAAAGTAATTTTTTACATCCATTGAGATCAGAAAAATGCTGCGTGATAGCTTGTATCTTTTTCAAATGATAAGCATGCCATGTACGAACAAAAATAGGCACTAATTCATCCGTCAGTTTTTCCTCAACACCTGCCAATAACATCTTTATTTCAGGTGATTTTGCTTGAAGCCGGGTTGCGATTTCTTGTATTGCCTTATTTGAAGGTGCCGATACTAGTATACGTTTCCCTTTAAGGTTAGCCTCACGAATTAATTCAATTAAAGTGGTGGTTTTTCCTGTGCCAGGAGGTCCTTGCAGCAAATAAAGATTATTGATAGGAGCAGATAGAAAATCAGCAATATTCATTTTTTGCGATTCATCTAGAGAACTATCAATGCTTATGTTGCTACTTTGTCTAGCAGATGGCCATGGTTCTAAGCGATTTGTTGCAATTTGACGAGCAAACACTGAGTCAGGCGCTTCATTACATACTGCAAACATTCTCTCATAAGTGATAAGCGTCCCCAAGTAAGTGGCAGTTACAGCATTCAGATTTTTTAGAATTCGCGTATCTATAATACATTTAACTTCCGTTTTTCCATCAATCACATTGGCTAAACCTATCACTTCGAACTTTGATCCAGTATTTGTAGTGCCAGTTAACCAAAGTGCAATATTGCCTTGACTGGCTTCCAAATACTGTTGAGGGATATTACTTGTATACAATTTACTTGGATTCAATTCATTATTTGCTGCAGTTACTTTCTGCACTTCCAAAGTAAAGTTTTCTTTTGTATTTCCTATTAACTGCCTCATGGAAGCTTTTGTTTCTTCAAGTATGAGTGGGAGCATGGCTTGATAATAATGGTTTACGTCTGCATAGGATGGCTTTAGAGGTCGTAATCTTTCTACTCGTTGTATGTCTTCCAACTTCCAATTTAATACAATACTTTTGAACTCTCGTTCTCCCGTTTCAAAATATGATTTATGCGCTTCAATACGTACATCAGGTAGGGAATTAGACGCGGCTACTGAGATACTATTTGGTGCTGTTCTGCAAATTTCAAGCCATCTCACATCATCTTTAACCCAAGTTTCATTAGGCCATTTATTTTGAAACACTTCCAAATATTCTGTATATTTCTCCTTATAATCAGGGTGTCGCTCTAAATATTTCTTAAAAATAAATGAAAAAGTTTTAGCATATTTTATATTATCACTATCTTTTTCTATCGCACTCTTTGAGTGTATATAAGCATCTGTAAGTTTATTCGTTTCCAGGTAGGCTCTACCAAGAATCCAAGCTTGCTGTGCTTTCTGTTTAGGATCGCTTGCATAAGTTTTTGCGGCGTTAATATAGGAAATAGTCTCTAAATATTCTTTTTCACTGTATGCTTGCTCTGCTAAACGACAGCAAACGTTAAAAATACAGCTGTGAAGCACATCTTCATTTTTAAACATGGGATCTACTGTATCTAAAGCCCGCTGATAATCTGACAAAGCAGATTTTAAGTGATCTAAATGGGCGTAACACTGTCCCCTATATAAATACGCTCCTTTATGGTTAGGTTGTAATTCTAGAAAACGCGTATATTCCTCTATAGCAGCTTGATATTGCTTACCTGAGCGATATTGATGCGCTGCTTCTAGAATTGGCTTTGATTGTGCTCGTGTTTGCTCTCGTTCTTGTTGTACAACAGCCCTTGCATACCGTTCAGCGGCAACTCGTTCTTTTCTTTGCTGGTATTGTAATGGAGTTTCTTTCGTCATACCGAACATAATTCCTCCTGAGAATAGATTGCTACAGTTTAATTCCGTTAATTCAAAGCTGCAGATAATAATTTGGCGGTTACATCTACGATGGGAATGATTTCTTCGTAAGCAATACGAGTGGGACCAATAACACCCAAAACACCTACTACGTGATCATTCACTGAATAGGGTGCTGTAATCAAACTGCAAGAATCGAATATTTGATATCCGGATTCTTCTCCGATAAAAATCTGCAACCCATTGGCTTCTAGACAGTGGTCAAACAATTCTAAAATTTCTTGTTTTTGAACAAAAGCTTTAAACAATGAACGTAACTGATCAACCCCAGTTTCATCAGCAAAATCTAATAAATTCATCTGTCCTGATAGTACATAATCCGGTTGCTTGGGTTCCCATGGAAAAGCTTTTTCAGCTACGTTAATAATCGTTTGCATCAGTGAATCCATATGTTGTCTATCGCGTTGCATCGCTTGCAATAACTCGGCGCGCGCTTTAACCATGTCTTTCCCTGAGAAATGCTGATTTAAAAAATTAGAGGCTTGTTCTAACTCACTGAGTTGATAACTTCTATCCATTTGAATAATGCGGTTTTGCACTTCTTTTTCATTCAATACCAAAATCACTAACACTCTATTTTCTGATAATGGCAAGAATTCTACATGTCTTAAAATCATTCGTTCATTCTTGGGCAATGTCACCACACTCGCTAATTGAGTAATGCGAGACAATAAACTCGACGTCGTTTGTAGTAAGCTTTGTTTATCTTGATTGGGTGTTAATTCTTGCTGAACCTCTCCGATAATACTGTCATCCAAGGTTTTAACTTTTAATAAGCTATTTACAAAGAATCGATAACCTTGGGGAGTCGGAATTCTACCAGCTGAAGTATGAGGGGAACGCAAGTACCCTAAATCTTCTAGCTCAGATAAAACATTGCGAATGCTTGCCGGACTCAGCGCAAGATTCATGCTAGTCGCTAGCTTTTGGGACGCGACGGGCTGCCCATCACGGATATATTGCTCTATAAGCAACTTCAAAAGCTGCTGCGATCGCTCACTGATAATATGTTCACTATTCATAGGTTGACTTAATATATATAATTGGCCGGTATTAATTCAAGATGGGAAATTTTATACTAAATGCACCCCGTAGGCAACAATATCATGCAGAAACCATTTAAACGTATTGCGATATATGGTCAACCGCGAAGCTATGACCGTCATGATTTTAATGAGGCTTTACAAGGACTTAAGAAATTTCTACAAAAATTAAATGTCGACCTTTTTATAGAAAAAGAAACCGCTGGTTTATTGAAAGATCAAGATCATCCTATTGTCGAGTTAGATCAATTACGGAAATGTTGTGATTTGTTAATCGTCGTTGGAGGCGATGGAAACATGTTAAGCGCAGGACGCATCGCCGCAGCCATCGATATTCCTGTTGTTGGTATTAACCGAGGTCGATTAGGTTTCCTCACCGATATCTTGCCCAGTGAATTAGAAAATAAATTGCGTAATATATTGGAAGGTCATTACCAGGAAGAAAAAAGATTTTTACTTTCTGCAAGTGTTCAAAGTGATAATACTGTTCTTAGCAAATCTGATGCTCTCAATGACGTCGTATTACTCGCCAGCAAAGTAGCTCACATGATTCAATTTGAAATTTTTATCAATCAACAACTGGTTTTAAATCAAAGAGCCGATGGATTAATTATTGCAACTCCGACAGGATCTACGGCATATGCATTATCCGGTGGTGGTCCTATTTTACATCCGGAGTTAGATGTTATTGTTTTAGTTCCTGTAAGCCCACACACATTAAGTAGTCGACCCATTGTTGTTGACGCTAATAGTGAAATTACGATTAAATTGAATCCAACACAAATCACACCAGCATGCTTGAGTTGTGATGGACAAGCACCGATTGCTTTAGATTCAGACCATCATATTGTGATACGAAAAAAATCTGAAAAATTACGATTGATTCACCCACTGGATTACAATTACTACGAAACTTTACGTTCAAAGCTAGGATGGCAAGCAAAATACGGGGCCTAATATCATGTTGACTCATCTAAGAATAAAAAATTTCACTTTAATTGATGAATGCGAACTTGATTTTAATTCTGGCATGACAACCATTACGGGAGAAACTGGTGCAGGAAAATCTATTCTGATTGACGCATTAGAACTTTGCTTAGGTAATCGCGCCGATCAAAAAGTGATTCGTTCTCATCAAGAAAAATGTGAATTAACTGCTTCTTTTTCATTAAAACAAATTCCAAAAGCTAAACAGTGGTTAATCGAACATGATTTAGAAAGTGATGATGAATGTATTTTACGTCGAGTGATTACCAAAGAAAATTCTAGAAGCACCATCAATGGTCAACCTATGCCGTTACAACTTACGCGCGAACTCGCGGAGATTATTATTAATATTCATGGTCAACATGAACATCAAACTTTATTAAAGCGGGAAACTCAGAGAGAAATTTTAGATGACACAGCCAACCACCCTCAACTTTTAAATCAAGTGAAACAGTTATATGGCGATTGGAAAAAAACGGATGAAGAATTATCTCAATTTATTCATCAAGGAAACGATCCTGCGAGACAAGAGTTATTACGCTATCAAGTCCAAGAATTAACTGAACTCAGCTTAACAGAACAAGAATTTCAGTCTCTAGAAAGCGAACATAAAATGTTGTCTCAGGCAGAATCTATCATAACGAGTTGCCAACAAGCGCTTGCCATGATAGAAAATGATGAAGAACCAACTGCCGTGGATAATCAATTACATCAAGCCATTCATCGCCTACAAAATTTTTCTAATATTCATCCAAAAATTGCTACTGCTTTGGAATTGTTACAACAAGCTCACATTCAAATTGAAGAAGCTGCCAACGAGTTAACAGATTATCTAGAATCTTTTGATGCCGATCCCAAGAGATTACAAATACTAGAATCTCGATTAGATACGATTTATCAAACTGCGCGAAAATATCGAGTTAAGCCAGAGCAATTGCCTGAATTATTACAGACTTTGCAAAATGATTTAGAGCGTTCACAAAATAGTGAAGAAAAAATTATTCAACTACAAAAAACACTTCAAGATTTAAAAGACCAATATACAAAAGCAGCTCAGAAGTTACATGATAGCCGACAAAAACAAGCTAAGAAATTAGAAAAAGAAATCACAGCGAGCATGCAGCATTTAGGAATGGTTGGAGGCAAATTTCAAATTCAACTAACTTCAGAATCTGACAGCCAACCTAAGCTGTATGGGTTAGATAAAGTAGAATTCTTAGTGAATGCAAACCCCGGTCAAAGTTTACAATCTATGAGTAAAGTGGCTTCGGGCGGAGAATTATCTCGAATCAGTTTGGCTATCCAAGTGATTACTTGTCAAACAGATACAAAGCCTACATTAGTTTTTGATGAAGTGGATGTGGGTATCGGTGGCGGCACTGCAGAAATTATTGGGAAATTATTAAGACAGCTAGGACAGTCTACTCAAGTACTGTGTATCACGCACCTGGCACAAGTTGCAGCACAAGCGCATCATCATATTCAAGTCTCTAAATTCCAAGAAAATAATAATACGCATACTGAAATTCGTTTTCTGAATACCCCTGATAAAATTCAAGAAATTGCCCGCATGATGGGTGGCGTTAAAATGACGAAACAAACATTAGCGCATGCAGAAGAAATGCTTAATTTACAAGAGACTTAAGTTTAAAATATTTTTGAAATGAATATTCAAATGCATACCAACCTAATAAGACACCTACTTTTCCATCTTTCCAACTGCCTTTACGTATATACCACTTAAACCATGAAGCAAAACTGCTTCCCACGATTTTTCGCCAACTACTTTTCACACCTCGAGCTCTTAAATCTTGTGCTGCTAAAGACGTGTAACGATCTAATTTAGCTTTTAACTCTTTCAGCGAATCACAACTGTAATGTGTTAGGGTACCAGAAACATCTTTTAACACGGTGTACCCTGATGGGCTTTCATGCACTAAATTACTATCATCTTTAAATGAAACTTTATCTTTTCTAAATAAACGAATGGGATAATCAGGACAAGAAACAGGATAAAAAGCGTGAACTCTCCGACCAAACATAATCCATTCTCTGGGAATGCGATAAGCTTCTGGTTTTTCACTCCCCATTTCAAAGTTTTGCTTTTTTAATTCTTTCAATGCATGAATTAATTGTTCATCAGGTACTTCATCAGAATCTAAATTTAAAACCCACTTATTTTCACAACATTCTAATGCGAAATTTCGCTGGCTTTTAAAATCTTTAAATTCATGGAAAACGAATCTTGCATTATATTTTTCAGCAATTTTTTTGGTATCGTCTGTGCTACCAGAATCTACAATTAACAAATCATCAACTACTATATTTAAAGGAGCAATCACTTGTTCAAGATATCGAGCACTATTTTTCGTCAAAATATAACAAGATAATTTTTCCACTTATTTCTCCTGACACTCAGGACATAGTCCATAAATATTTAAGGCATGATCCGTAATTTTGTAATGCGCTTTTTCCGCGATACTATGCAATCGGTTTTCTATTGTTTCATCAAAAAATTCTTCTACTTTCGCACATTGAGTACACACTAGATGATCGTGATGCTCTCCTTGATTTAACTCAAATACAGATTGATCACCTTCAAAATAATGTCGGGTTACCAAGCCCGCTTCTTCAAATTGCGTTAATACTCGATAAACCGTAGCAAGACCCACATCTTCACCTGCAGCAGCTAGCGACTGATAAATGGCTTCTGCACTCATGTGATGTTTTTCAGCATGCGTCAAAATATCTAAAATTTTCTTTCGGGGAGTTGTGACTTTTAACCCGGCTTTTTTGATGTCTTGATTATTCATGGTTGGCCTTTCAAGGAACAGGAGAGGGACTTTACCAGATTTCATAATCATTTTCAGTGGATTTACTAATTCCCTTTGAACAGTTATCATCGCCCTCTCTTTTATTTAGGAAATAAGCCCATGAATTTCTTACGGATGTTAGCTACTTTATTATTTTGCATCATGCTTTCTGGCTGTAGTTGGTACGCAGCACACCGCATCGATATGCAACAAGGGAATTTAGTAAAACCTGCATTGGTTGCACAATTGAAACCTGGGATGTCTCCAGAAGAAGTCGTTAACCTCATGGGTAGCCCAGTTTATGTGAATACATTTAAACCTAGTGAAATTATCTATATATACTTTGAACAAAAAGGTTGGCATAAACCCATTATCAATAAGGTCACACTTGAGTTTGCCAATGGGCGTTTAGCGAAGATCGTCAAATAAAACGCTGAACGCCACTGGGCTCTGGTTCACACATTGCAGGTTTAATGAGCAGCTCCACGAGACTATAGTGCACAGCTCTCCAACTTTCGTAACACTTCTATAGCTTCGGGACGTTCTTCAGGTTTTTGCGTCCAACATAGGCGAATCAATTCCGCAAATTTCTTAGGTGTTTTTTCTGGAATTTCTGCTCGCTCTCCTTCTTTAATTGCATCCTTAATAATTGATTCTTCAGTAACCTGCGCATAAGGTTGTTCCCTTGCTGCTATTTCCCAGAACACCATAGCTAATGCATATATATCCGATTTAGTTGAAAATTTTGCGTTTAGAACAAGTATCTCTGGTGCCATCCAGGGAATTGTACCCACACTTTTTGATGGCTTACTCGTTTGAGTGCGCGTAGTCGCTTTTACTTTTGCTAATCCAAAATCACAAAGTTTTGCTCGTCCTTCATTTGTCAATAATATATTCATACTCTTCAAATCGCGATGCAAAATATTTTGATTATGCAAATGGTATATCCCTGTGGTGATATCCATGGCCAATCTATATCGCATGCTCCAAGGTAAATCATTTTTAGCGTTATATAGTAAATTATCCAGACTCCCTTTTGGCATCAACTCCATTACTAAGCAAAAATTGGGTTTCTGCATAGTAATTCCTTTCAATTGAACTAAATAATCCGACCGCATCTTCGCCATGACTTTTGCTTCATTTTCTAACTCTTCTAGAGCAGATTGATTATAATTCGTTAGCTTGAGTTTTTTGATTGCAACCGCATTATATTCCCATGTACCAGAGTGTACTTCTCCATATGAACCCTCTCCAATTTTATCTCCAAATTTTAAATCGGAATATGAAATTGAAAAATTAAGTTCAAAGGATGTATTTGGAGATGCAGGAGTAGATTTTTTTGGGGGTGTTTTAGGTTCATTATTTGCATTCATTTGCTGAAAGAAATATTGAAATATATTTTCTTGAGGATCTTTTTTCTTACCAGCTTCCATTTGTGGTAACGATGATGGGGTATCTTTAAGATCTTTTGCTTCTTTCAAAGCCGCTTTAGCAGGTCTATAGTTCGGTTGTAATTCCAGTACTTTATTATAGTCTTTCACTGCTTCATCATAATTTCCAAATACTTTATGTACATTTCCACGTTCGTAAAAATCATCTGGACACGTGCATGGCTGTTTTTTGGCTTCGGCGTAATTTGAATTAGCTTGTTGAACTAACCCTAATTTTTTATTTGCTATTGCCCCTCCACTCCAAGATGTTCCGCAGGATACATTGTTTCTAATTTGAATTGACGTGCTAAAATCCTCAATGGCTTCTTTATATTGCCCGAGAGAAAGCCTCGCATGGCCACGACTATCATAAGCATGACCACAAGTGGGATCTAATCGAATAGCTTCACTACAAGACTTTATCGCCGCTTGATTATCTCCGATTAGATACTGACACCAACCCATATTGTTATAATCGGGAGCATTGGGTTTCATTTGTATTAAGGTTTTATAATCCTCAATTGCCGCCTCGTAGTTACCTAATGCTTCATTAATTTGAATTCGCGTATGATACGCTTCTGCATTCCTTGGATTTAAAGCAATCGCCATATTACAATCTGTCAGTGTTTTATTCTTACGTTGATCTGCGGATGATGACGGAACACTCTTAAGAGCTTTTATTTCTTCCAAAGCAGCTTGAGCGGATCTGTGGTTCGGATTTGATTCCAGTGCTTTATTATAGTCTTTCATTGCCTCATCATAATTTCCAAATACTTTATGTGCATTTCCACGCTCATAAAAATCATCTGGGCACACGCATAGCTGTCTTTTAGCTTCGGCGTAATCTGAGTTAGCTTGTGTAACTAATCCTAATTTTTTATTTGCTATCGCCCTTCCACTCAAGGATGTGACTACGGGATCTCCAGCCTTTCTTTTCTGAATGGATGCAGTAAAATCTTCAATAGCTTCTTCATATAACCCTAGAGAAAGCCTCGCATGACCACGACTATCATAAGCATACGCAAACGTGGGATCTAATCGAATAGATTCACTACATGATTTTACGGCCACTTGATTATCTCCAATTAAATACTGATACCAACCTAAGGTGTTATATATGCTAGCATCTGGTTTTAGTTGCGCTAAAATTTTAGCGTCCTTAATTACTTCTGCATACATACCTAATTTTTCATTCATTTCAATTCGAGCATAATACGCGTTGATGTTTCTTGGGTTTGAGTCAATCAGGCTAGTCAAACCCGCAAGCTTATTAAAATCTTCCATTGTTACTTTGATTTTTTTATTTTCCATCGCTACCTCCGTTGAAATTCAGTTAAACACTATTTTTTTAACGATACAATTTAACGTTTAAACATATTTTAAGCAGCAAACACCGGTTTAATATCGTGCTGAGATGCTTCTCTAATCGCGAGCATACACTCTTTGACAGATAAGCTTGCCTTTACAAATCTTGGGCCATCATAACCACGCTGATTTTCAGAACCGTAAATCCGACTACCTGTTTTTTGTAAACAAACCTCTACATATTCGAGCAGTATTTTACAATTTAAAGTACCAATATGTGGCTCTATCCTTGTTTTGTAAATACTTTCAAACACATCTAATTCCAAACAACGCATAAGATCAAGTAAATGTGCGATGGTCATAATTGCTGATTCATGACTCTTGTTCCCGTACATTGCTTCTTTATACGAAGTCAGTTTTTCCTTCCCTAATGCAATGCCAGCTTCCTTTACGTATTGCTCAAAAGCATTGATGGATTGTCTACGGAATTTTGTATATAAAGTAAGATTATTGCTTCCATCTGTCTCATTTTCTCTACCCACGACATAAAACAGCAAAGCCAGTTGAATTTCGTGAACACTACGACGTAACTCTATTTTGTCTTTTCCATAAAGACCTTTATATTCGATATAACACTCGATAATTTTTGGCACATAAAACACTTTTCTTAAAGCATGAGCCAAACCATGATTAGGACGTTCAACAATTTTATCTTGATATCGATAATCCCAATCCATACGATTCGTCTCGTCGGTATAAGGTTTAGATAAATAATTCTCATAAACATAGCAAGCTGCGGCATATAAATTAATATAAGTAATCGCATTATTCTTTTTGTTAAACAAACCATGTTGATTACCACCCAAACCAACGGGTGTTTTAGGTAGTGTGGGTTGCAACTCAACTAAATAACGCGGAAGGCATTGCGCAGCTTCAAATACAACAAGCTCAATATACTTGTGCTTTTGATCAGGCTTAGCAGGATAATAATTAACTTCATCCGGATCTTGAGTCTTTGGCACAACAGGAACAAAATTTCCATCATAATTTTCATAATTTCCTTTCCCCTGAAGCTTAGACATATCTCCGTCGACAACAGGATACAGAGAATAAAAAGCTACCCAATTTAAGATGAGGGGTCTTGATCCCCCCTTGCTATAAACTCTATAAGCATACTCTGCTGCATCCGTTGTATAGATTCCTCTGCCGAAAAATCCTGCATCTGTTTTTCCTAAGCTTGCATAACCTGCACGAAATAAGCTCTCGAGTACAACATCATCCGAACCATGCCACATAGGCAAAATTTTAGTATTTGGATAGATCGAGTCTGCAAAAGGGTTTGACATTTTCAAACAAAGATCATTAATTTTTTTACGCCAACCAGAGTGCTGTTCACTTGACCAACCAGGAGAAAACGCTGTACCGCGATCATTCATCAATTTTAATCTGCCTGTAAAAACAAGATTTTGTGCCGGATTAAAAATAACTTCTACTCGCTTTAAATCCATCCCTGGTGCAGGATAGCGCTGATAAAAAGATAAAACTTTGCTGATATCATCAGCACCTGCAGGTATCACAGCAAAACCATTTTCTTCAGCAGAATCCGAAGCGGATTCAATGATATGCTCAGGTAAATACCAAGAATTCTCTTTTTTCTGTTGAGCAAGCAAAGAGTTACTGCTGACTTCGCTTCTGCAAGACTCTAATATTTTCAGCACATTTTCCATGTCAGGCCGTTCTGCAGGATTTTGACTCCAACACGATCGAATTAATTGAGCAAATCTCTTTGGCGTTATACTTGGAATGTCGGGCCGTTCTGCATTTTTTACTTTTTTTGTGACATCCGAAGAATTTGGTATATCTTGATAGGGTAATTTTCTTGTAACAATTTCCCATAATACGATAGCAAAAGCATAAATGTCCGATTTGGTTGAATATTTCGGCGTTAAACTAAGTAATTCTGGTGCCATCCAACGGTGAGTTCCGACGGCTTTTTCTTGCGGTTTTATGGCCATGGTCGTTGTTAATTTAACTTTTGATAGACCAAAATCACAAAGTTTTGCTCGGCCATTACCATCTAATAATATATTTAAGCTTTTTATATCGCGATGCAAAATTCTTTGATCATGCAAATCAAACAATCCTGCGCCAATATCTCTTGCCAAGTTATACATGACATCTACAGGTAACCCTTGTTTCTGGTTACGCAAAAAATCATACAGAGTGCCTCCAGTCATTAACTCCATCACCAAACAAATATTTGGTGGTTGCAAGCACATCCCCTTCAATTGCACTAGATAATCTGACCGTACAACGCCCATCACTTTAGCTTCTTTATCTAATTCTGCTAAGGCATCTCCCGGGTAATTAGTTAACTTGAGCTTTTTAATTGCCACGGGATTGAATTTCCATTTACCTTCATAAACTTCTCCATATGAACCTTCCCCTAGCTTTTTTACTAATGTCAGTTCAGAGAATTTAATGGAGAAATTAATCTTTAAAGATCCATCGGGAATCGGAGAATCTTCTACAGGTTTTGGTTTACCAGGAGCGACTAATATTTCTTCTAGAGGTATCGCTGGTAAAGGCTTTACATTCTCTCCTATGATTTTAACGTAGTTCGATGGTATGTTTCCTGTTTTTCCGTTTAACTCACCTTTCCACCAAATTCCTTCTTTAGATAAAATTTTAATTTTGTCGCCTTTACTAAAAGTTAATTCTTCTGGCGCATTTTTTTGATAATTATATAATGCTTCAGCATAAACTATACTGATGTCTTTTTTTAATTGTTGAGGAACATCTGGCAAATTAACTGCAGGCTTGTTGTTTTCATTTTTAAAATTGGGAGCAGCATTCACTGCTGCTGGAAGTTTTGGTTGTTGGAAATCAAGATTCCAATTTCCAATATTTTCATTTTTAGGATTGAGTTCAATATTTACTTTTGGTGGAAACTTCAGTTGTTGAAAAGCAATGTTCAAGTCTCCTAAGTCATCATCTTGCAGATCTTTGTCCTGATTTATCAACTCTTGAAATGCTTTCTTAACACTTTCTTTCCCTTCCTCTTTTAACTTTTTCAATTCTTTTATTTTTTTTAATTCGGCTAATGCTTTTTTAGCATGTGGAAAATTTGGGTTTAATTCTAATGCTTTTCTGTAATCTTTCTTGGCAGCGCGCAAGTTTCCAAATAGCTGATGTGCTTCACCGCGAACAAAATAATCCATCATTTCTTCACAGATAAGACTTGATATTTTTTCATAATCTTTTTTTGCTTCTAACTCTAAACCTAATTGCTTTTTAGCTATGCAAGCGCCGCTCCGAGCAAAAGCATTATCTTTCTCATATTTAACTAAATTGATGGATTGCGTAAAATCTGTTAAGGCCTCTTCGTATTTAGCTTGCTTCAACTTGGCATAAGCACGATTAGCATAATGATGTGCGTGGCTTGGTTTTATTTTAATAGCCATACTATAGTCTTGAACCGCACCTTCATAGTCAGCGAGATTTTTTTTAGCTACCCCTCTCATGGTATAAATACGATCACTGCTCAAACCCAGTTGAATGGCAACATTGCAATCTCGAATCGTTATTGCATAATGGCCCAACCAAAAATTAGCTTCGGCACGACCACTATAAAATTGGGGATTCTCTGGCTTTAGTTGGATTAATGCAGTATACATTTTTACTGCGCCTTCATAATCTCCATTTGCAAGTTTAGAGCTTGCACCGTCGATCAGAGCACTCAGAGACACTGGGTTCATCGTTTCCATCCTTATGTAAGTGAATAACCAGATAAAAAACTGACTTACCTACTTATCGAGGCATTTTTCCTTGAAAAGAGAAATTTTAACCTATGCAGGGAGAGTCAACTATTGGCAATTTTCTATCTTTGAGATTGATTTTGCAAGAAAAAGCTTTGTTCTTGTGTGACTCAAATTGAACAGCAAAAGACGCTAAGCAGTTACATTATTTTTTTCTTCTGTGCTCGCTTTCTTCTTTGACTCTTAGGATCAATCAATAATGACCGGTAAATTTCAACGCGATCATCAGATTGCAATACCGTATCTAACTTCACTCGTCGACTAAAAATACCGACTGCATTTTTGGTTAAATCAATTTCAGGAAATTCTTTCAAAATACCAGACTCATGGATAGCAAACTCAATCGTACTTTGATCAGGAATATCTAAGGGAATGATCATTTGTCGTTCTGGTGTGGCGTAAGCAACTTCTATTTTCATGCAGATTTATTACCATATATTTCTTTTGCTCTATGCACAAAAGCATCAACAAAAGTATTTGCAGCTTGCTGAAAGAAAGGACCAAATAAAAAACTTAATGCTTTTCCAGCGAATTCATATTCTAAATTTAAAGAAACCTTACAATGATTTTGCTCTAACAAATCAAATTGCCAAAAGCCTTGCAAGTGCTGAAAAGGGCCATCTAATAAACGTACTTCTATCATTTTATCTTTTTGCAATAGATTACGAGTGGTGAATTTTTTTTGTATGCCCATACCTTCAACAGTAATGCTCGCTTGTATCTCGTCTTCTTTACGACTTAATACTTCACTCCCAGAGCACCAAGGTAAAAAATTAGGGTAATCTTCAATGTGATTCACCAAGTCATACATCTCAGAAGGTGTATATATAACGATAGCGTGACGTTTAATATGTGGCATAAAAATTCTCGTTTAAGAAAGCGGCATTTTATACTGAAAAGTAATATGCCGCTACAATCCTGGCAATGATCATTAGAACCATAAAGTACTGCGCATACCTATTTTTTTACGCACGAAATAAACCCCAGCAATTCCCTGCGCTACGATAACAACAGCTACCGCCGCAGCAGTACCAGTAATCCCAAAAAAATAAGTTGCTGGGACGGCCAGTAAAATAATCATCGCTAATTCCCAAGCATTAAGAATCAAAGTAATACGCTCAAAACCTGCATAAGTCAGTAGTAGTAAACTAAAATGAAAAATTCCTTCCACAAAAGCGCCTAGTGCCATAATGATAAGTGCATATCTTGCATTAGTATAACTTGGACCGAAATAGGCAAGTAATGTCGATGAAAAATAAATGATACTCATACTGATGACACCCGTTGAAAGAAACACTACTTTGTTTGTTCTATCTACCATGTTTTGCAACTCTACTTTACCTTCTTGACTACTCAGTAAATGACTGGCTTTAGAAATTACTAATTGATAAAGATGCTCCGCTGATAACCAAATCCATCCGCAAATCATTAAAACAGCAGCATAATGACCAACAACTGCTTTATCTACGACGATTAAGGCAACGATTATTAGATCTATCACATTGACTATCGCATAAATAAGATCACTGCCTATCATTTTTAATGAAGTAGGAAACCATTTTTCATGGCTCAAACGTGTATAACTAATTTTTTTAAATCCTGACTGAATCATTCCTAAAATTTCTTTATTACTCGCCAATAATGTTGTAATCAATGCCACTAAAGACGTTGTCAATAACACGGCAACAATAGACATCGTATGGAAATTACGATGCAGTAATAAAAAAAGAATAACAAAAAATATTAATTCAAGTAGATAACGCCACTCTTTGCCAATGATGCGTGACATAAAAACATGACCAGAAATCAGCAAATAGCTACACAACAAAAACGTCAAAGCATCAAATGGAGCAATCCATAACATATAAACAGCTAAGTGATATTGCGAAATATGTCTAATACCTAAAACATGCAATAAAACCATCGTGAATATTGCTATAGCAGCTACTGCAAATAAAACTAAAAACGTCACGCTAATAAGTTTTACATTCCACGCAATGTAGTCATTAGCCGTAGACTTTTTATTTAATGCTAAATATCTTGCAAGAAATCGGTTCGAACCTGTCCGAGTCCCAAATAGTGCCAATATAATCGTGATACCTAATAATTTAATGGCGATACTATAATCCCCATAGGTAGCAGGAGGTAAATGATGCGCTAAGAAAATATTTAACTCATATCTAATCAGATAGCCAAAAACCACTATGAAAAATAATGTATATGCAATTTTAATTTCTTTTTTCACGCTCAAAACTCTCTTTATAACTTAACCATTCAAGCTAAATAACCATTACAATCGTTACTTTATTTTAGTCAATCTGTTAAACTCTGCACCATTAAAATCGTTTTTTTAGGTAATCTTGCACACTATGAATAAAAAATCTAATAAATCTGACGATGCCATTGCTGTCAATAAAAAAGCTCAATTCGACTACTTCATTGAAGAGAGTGTTGAAGCGGGTATTGCATTGGAAGGATGGGAAGTCAAAAGCATACGAGCAGGACATATTCAACTGAGGGATAGTTACGTCATCATTAAACGAGGCGAAGCCTGGTTGCTAGGGTGTCACATCACGCCTCTTATTTCTGCTTCAACCCATGTGAATCCAGATCCCACCCGTTCACGTAAATTATTATTGCATGCAACTGAGCTCGATAAATTTATCGGACTCATTGAACGAAAGGGTTATACCATCGTCGCTCTTAAAATGTATTGGAAAAATGGGGTCGTTAAAGTATTAGTCGGCCTAGCTAAAGGGAAAAAACAACATGATAAACGTGCCACTATTAAAGAACGCGAGTGGCAACGAGAAAAGGGCCGAATCTTAGTCCGATAACCAACTATATATATGTATCTATATCTAATAGCCGAAAGCGAAATTGTTCTGCTATACTGCGCATCCACCGAAAATACTCAATTCTTAAGCAAAACAGCTCAAAAATTGTCCTTTTTTGGTTAAAAATGTTATAATTTCTTTTGGGGGTGACCTGGCTTCGACGTAGGTTGCGAGACCCAAGGGGCATGTCGAGGATGTAGCTTACCTCGTAAAACACCGCTGCAAACATCTAGTTGCAAACGATAGCGACTACAACGCTGCTGACGAAGGGGTTGCTAAAGCTGCCTAAGGCAGTCTAAAGCTTCTTTCGTCGCGCCGCTTAATAACCGGCACAGCGCCATCAACTGAATTCGCTTGTGGGTTCAAATTGGTGGTCACTTTACACGAGCTCGCAGTGCTGTTTGCTTAAGGCTTCACTGTTAAACCTAAAATTAAGATCGCTACTTGATTATCCTGCCTGTCGGAGTGCAAGTAGTTAAAACTAATAGATTAGGCTACACATGTAGAACCGAAGGTTAAGGATTTGCGGACGCGGGTTCAATTCCCGCCACCTCCACCAATAAAATTTTAATGAACTACACCTCATCGAAAACCCTTTTATAAGGGTTTTTCTGTTTTTAGCTCTATCTGAAGAAATATAACTCCCACTACTAATCTTCAAAACTTGGAACAACGAATTTAATTGTCAAAATTGTCCATTTTTGGCGATTATGATTTTTGTGCTATACTGAACGAAATTGTCCATTTTTGGCGAATTGAGAAGAGGGTGTTATGACTAAGAGATATTACAAAAATAGCTTAAAATTCAATGTGTTAAAACGCATTCAGCAAATACCTGGAAATGTAATCTTGCGTAAGGACATTAAAGATATGGGCAGCTCACGTCAGGTTAGCCGATCTCTCAAAGATCTAGTGAAAATGGGTGAACTAATCAAAATTGGCTATGGCATCTATACAAAAGCCTACGTATCGGAGTACATTAATAAACCCATTATTAAAGGCGGTTTTGATCAAGCATGCAAAGAAGCGTTAACGAGACGAAGCATCAAATGGGAGCCTGGCAGCGCCGAGCAAGCATATAACTCTGGGAGATCAACCCAAGTACCTGTCCGTATTATCGTATATTTGAAGAGTCGATTTAGAGGGCGTCTGAGCTACGGAAATAGAAAGCTTATCGTGGAGAAAGGAATCAATGCTCGATAGTAAATTACTTCCATTAATTAACGACACCGCTGCAACTTTAGATCTTGCTACTTGAGTTATTGAAAAAGATTATTATGTTACTCAAGTCATTCATACTCTTTCTGACGTAGAAAATGAGTATTTCCGATTAGTATTTGCTGGTGGCACATGCCTAGCCAAAGCACATAAAGTTGTTAAGCGCATGTCAGAAGATGTTGATTTTAAAATTCAATTTATAAAAACCGGCGAGATCTTCAGCAAAAATCGCATGCTAAAAGAGCTAAAGCAATTTAGATCGTTAGTTAGTTCAAAATTAGAAATTCCAGGATTAATATCAAAACAACCCATTGTGCGTAATGAAGGTCAATATTCACGAATTGAAATAAATTATCCTTCCACATCCACTGCCAACTCAAATCTAAGACCCGACATTCTTTTAGAGTTCACATTATCTGATATACCTCTTTCAGTTGAAAATCTTCCTATCAAAACATTAATTGAAGATACATTAGAAAATACAAGCATATTCATCCCATCGTCAACGAATTGTATTTCAGTAGATGAAACAGCTATTGAAAAATGGGTTAGTCTCACTCGACGTATTATTGCTATTGAGCGCGGATATCATCCTGATGATGAAACATTAATACGTCATGTCTACGACTTAAACGCCATTAAAGATTCCAATAAAATTAACGATACTTTCTTTACTTTAGCTAAAGCTATCGTAAGCAATGATGCAAAACAATTTAAAAATCAGCATCCGGAATATTCGTCTGATCCAAGTGTCGAAATTTATCAATCATTAACTTTACTAAAAAGTAAAACTTTATGGAAAGAACGGTATCAAGATTTTATTGAATCTATGGTGTATGAAAGAGAGTTCTCTCCAACGTATGAAAGTGCAATTCAAGTTTTGGAAAATATCAGCGAAAAAGTTATTACTAATTTAGAATGACTAGATCAATAATATTTTTTGTAGCAGTCCAGATTTCCCAAATGAGTTGGTTACAAAATGTAACCGACTGAAATTAAATAATGAGTTCAGATTCGAACGAAATAGACAAAATCAATCGAGTCTGACACTATTGATGCATAATGAAACAATAATTGTATTTTCCATAAGAAACATAGCTGCTATAGTACACTTTAATTTCAGAGAAAGAATTAACACTTAATATTCAATTTGATCGCAATGCATTCTTTCGATTTTCCGAATTTCTTTACTTCAAGAGGCCCCATATGGAAAAAATAATTTTACTTTTAAGTCTTGGCTTACTATTCAGCGCACAAGTATTCGCTGATACAAAATGTTTTTTAGCTAAAGAAAATAATAAAATTATCCAACAAGAAGGTGACTGTCAAACGCGCTATACACCTCAATCTACTTTTAAGATTGCACTTAGCTTGATGGGCTATGATTCAGGAATATTTGTGAATGAAGAGAATCCTACCTGGCCATTTAAAGAAAATTACGATCATTTTGTCAATGTATGTAAAAGCCCACACAATCCTAGAACATGGATACGAGATAGCTGTGTTTGGTATTCTCAAGTGTTAACGCAAAAACTTGGCAAAGAAAAATTCAAAGCATATGTCTCAAAATTTAATTATGGTAATCAAAATATTTCTGGAGACAAAGGCAAAGATAATGGATTAACAAATGCCTGGCTATCTAGCTCTCTTGAAATTTCACCTGAAGAACAAACCATCTTCTTGCAAAAATTAATTAATAATAAGTTATCTGTCAGTAAAGAATCTTACGCAATGACCAAGAAAATCTTATTTAGAGAAGAATTGCCCGGTGGCTGGAAACTTTATGGAAAAACAGGTAATGGTCAGCAACTAAGCCCTGATAAAACTAAGAAACTAGATCTACAGCATGGTTGGTTTGTTGGCTGGATTGAAAAAAATGGACGAATCATTGTATTTGCCAACCATATCGTTGATGATAAAAAGCAAGATATTTTTGCAAGCTTCAGAGCAAGAGATGAAGCAAAAAATAAATTATGGGGATTAATTGAAGCTTTGGAACAATGATTTGAGAGGTTAAAAAATAACTTTCAAACAACTCAATAATATGGTTTATATCTGTTCTAGTAAGTGTTAGGCTGCACGCCTGTTTTTTATAATTCGAGCGGTATATCGACATGAATCAAGCTGAGTCCGGCACAACGACAGATGAATTATCCTTTTCATCCTTAAATTTACGAGATGCATTGTTAAAAAACCTATCCTCTTTGGGATACGGCACAATGACGCCCATCCAATCGCAAAGCCTACCTATTATGCTGGAAGGTCACGATATTATTGCACAAGCAACCACTGGCAGCGGTAAAACAGCTGCATTTGGGTTATCCTTATTAAACCGTTTAAATGTAGAGAATTATGCGGTACAAGCACTCGTGTTGTGCCCCACTCGTGAATTAGCAGAACAAGTCGCTCAAGAGTTACGACAACTGGCTCGCTTAATGCCGAATGTCAAAGTATTAAATTTATCAGGTGGCATGCCCATCAAACACCAATTTGATTCACTGAGACATAGCGCACATATTATTGTTGGAACGCCAGGTCGTGTACAAAAGCATTTGGATAAAGAAACATTATCACTCGATAAATTAAAAATCTTAGTTTTAGATGAAGCAGATCGCATGTTAGATATGGGATTCTTTGATGCGATTTGTGACATTATTATGGTTTGTCCAAAACAGCGGCAAACACTTTTATTCTCTGCAACTTATCCCGCCGAATTCGAAAAGCTATCCAGTCAATTCATGAAAAATCCCAAAAGAGTTGTCGTGGAGAAATCTCATGATGAATTAGATATCGAGCAAATTTTTTATGAGACAAATCATCAGAAAAATAAATTCCCATTATTAAAGGCATTACTACTGCATCACAAACCCATTTCTACACTTATTTTTTGCAACACAAAAGAACAAACAACGCAGTTAGCAGGTATGCTAACGAAAGAAGGCTTTAGTGCAATTGCCTTAAATGGTGATATGGAGCAAATGGATCGCGATGCCGCTATCATCCGTTTTAAAAATCAAAGTTGCTCTATTTTGGTAGCTACTGATGTTGCTGCACGTGGCCTCGACATTAAAGAACTTCCGGCTGTTATTAATTTTGAATTGGCATTTGAACATGATGTACACATTCATCGTATTGGTCGTACAGGACGCGCAGGCAATCAAGGATTAGCGCTCAGCCTAACAACCCCAGCAGATGGGCAACGACTCCGTATCATTGAAGATAACTTAAAACGACCTATTACCTGGGGAAAAGCCAGCGAATTAAATAAAGCTACTCACGCAATTTTGATAGCAGAAATGGTGACTTTATGTATCAATGCAGGACGCAAAGATAAAATTCGCCCCGGCGATATATTAGGTGGACTTACGAAAGATGCTAAGTTAGCAGGAAACATGATCGGAAAAATTGATATTACTCCGCTTTATTCTTATGTTGCAGTACATCGAAATCAAGCCGATAGAGCTTTTGATTATTTTAAAAATGGAAAATTGAAGGGCCGTAAATTTAACGTGAAAAAGTTGAAATAAATTTACTTGAATAGGAACTTTAACTTAATGCACCCTGCTATTTGTAATTTTCTAAATAGTATTCCCCATACTGATCGAAATAGTAAATATTTTTCTTTTGCAAAAATACGAGACAAAATACAACGCCGGCTGCGCAAATTTTCTGATAAAATTTAATCGTGGAACTCTCTCTTTGATCAACTTGTTTGATTGCTTCTTCTAAAGCATTCACATTCAAGTGTTCCCCTAAAACCCATGGCCCATTCTCTTTTGTTTTTTCTAATCCTTCAAACTTACCAGAAAAAACTAATTGTTCTTTCGAATAAAAAGATAATTCATCGGTGATACAATCATAATGCTGTCTAACTATTCCCATTGTGGCAAGTTCAGCAGCCATTTGTTCAAACGTTATTTTTTGTGCTAAACAATCATTTTGTAATCTACGAATTGTATTTTGCATTTCATTTAAATTTTTCATCTTGAACTCCGTTTTTTACCCGAGAAAAGTCATTGAATCTTGCGTTGCATTATTTATAATGTCAACTTATTCTATTTGTAATTTTCTAAATAGTATTCTCCATACTGATCGAAATAATAAATATTTTTCTTTTGCAAGAACACGAGACAAAACACAACGCCAGCAGCGAACATTTTCTGATGGAATTTAATCGTGGGAATCTCTCTTTGATCAAATTGTTTGATAGCTGCTTCCAAAGCTTTTACATCTAAACTCTCTCCTAAAACCCACGGTCCATTCTCTTTTGTTCTTTCTAACCCTTCAAACCGACCAGAAAAAATTAATTGTTCTTTTGAATAAAAAGATAATTCATTAGTAATGCAATCATAATGTTGTCTCATTACACCCATAGCAGCAAGTTCAGCAGCCATTTGCTCAAACGTTATTTTTTGCGCTAAGCAGTCATTTCCCAGCTTGCAAATTATGTTTTGCATTTCATCTAAGTTTTTCATGGTTCACTCCTTTATCTTGCTTGATCGGCCATGGCTTTTATACCATTTCTATTAAAGAAAACGGCAGCATCATACTAATATCCTCGTAAAATTGAAAAAGAAGATTAGAACTTACAACAAAACTCCAAAATCTGATTAAAAAATGACTAACCCTGCTAGCCTGTGATAAATTTATCGAAAATTCATTTTTTTCAACTACAATCCATCCGCTTTATTTTTAATAACACTGGGGAATCTTATGAAGAAATGGATCCTGACAACCACTAGTTTTTTATTAATCTCATTGTCTGCCTCTGTATGGGCAGGATTAAATTCTAATGAAAAAGCTGCACAAAATGTCATAGAAAATTGGTTTGCAGCTATGAAAGAAAAACAAATGGATAAAGCTGCTAGTTTCTTAGCTCCACAGTTTATTTCCATCCATACTGATGGCATAGCACGCAATAAAACAGAAGAAATGGAACTCATTAAAAATCTCAATATGCAAAGCTACCATTTATCAAACTTTAGTTTTTCTAAGAGTGGCAATGTTATTGTCGTCACTTATAAAGACCAAGGTTCTGAAACTATAGATAGCAAATCTGTTTCAACAAAAGCTGCTAGTCGTATGGCCGTGTTACAAAATCAAAATGGCAAATGGGTTATTTTAGCTTATTCAAATTTAGATAAAATTGGCTAACAAAATGAGGGCATATTCTATAGAATATGCCCTCACTTCAAAAACATACTCACTGTAAGCGGTTATCCTGTGGAAAAGATTGATGTCATTATTATTGGAGCTGGTGCTGCTGGGTTAATGTGTGGCATTGAAGCTGGGAAACGCGGACGTAAGGTTCTTATTCTTGATCATGCCAATAAAGCAGGTAAGAAAATCTTGATGTCTGGGGGCGGTCGTTGCAATTTCACTAATCAAAATGTAACTCCCGAAAATTTTATTTCGCATAACCCTCATTTTTGTAAATCTGCGTTGAGCCGTTATACCCCATGGGATTTTATTAATCTCGTTAAGCAATTTAAAATTCCCTTTCATGAAAAGACACTGGGGCAATTATTCTGTGATCATAAATCTCAAGATATCTTAGATATGTTACTGAGTCTTTGTGAACAATTTTCCGTTGAAATTTATTTAAATACGAAAATTGAAAATATTGAAAAACTGAGCGACCATCATTTCAAAATAAAAAGTAATCGTGGTGATTTTCACTGCCAATCTTTGGTTGTTGCAACAGGAGGATTATCAATCCCCACGATGGGTGCAAGTCCATTTGGATATCAAATTGCAGAACAATTTGGTATTAAAGTATTTCCTACCCGTGCAGCCCTGGTCCCATTTACACTACAACCTGAAGACAAAGAGAAGTTATCACCGCTATCTGGCATAGCCATTGAAAGCGTGGTGAGCAATGAACGAAAAAGCTTTCATGAAAACATTTTATTTACTCATCGTGGGATGAGTGGACCTGCTATCTTACAAATCTCATCTTATTGGCAACCTGGTGAAGCTATATTAATTAATATGCTACCTAAGATGAATATCGTCGAACACCTCATTCAGTGCAAGCAAACAAAACCTAAAAAACAATTAAAATCTTTACTTATTGAACATCTACCAAAGAGACTTGTTGAAACATTTATAAATGTTGATCTATTAACTCAAAAACTCATATCGATTCCTCATCAAGAACTATTAGCAATGGGTGACATGATTCATACCTGGTCTCTAAAACCTAATGGCACTGAAGGCTATCGTACGGCAGAAGTTACACTGGGTGGTGTTGATTGCGATGCAATTTCATCGAAAACAATGGAAGTAAAACATATTTCAGGTTTATATTTCATTGGCGAAGTACTCGATGTGACTGGTTGGTTAGGTGGTTTTAATTTTCAGTGGGCATGGTCTTCCGGCTGGGCGGCTGGCCAATATGTATAAATACAAGAGCATTGAATGATGATATCTATTACATCAAAATTTTTATTGCCTGAATCTGAAATTGAATTTTCATTTATTCGTGCGGCAGGACCCGGTGGACAAAACGTGAATAAAGTAGCAACAGCTGCTCAGTTACGTTTTAACATATGCCACTCACCTTCTATTCCTGAAAACACTCGTGCACGATTGTTGTTGATGCTCCGAAGTAAAATAACTTCTGACGGTGATTTAATTATTAAGGCTAATCGATATCGCACTCAGGAACGAAATAAACAAGATGCGCTTGAACGTTTAAAAGAATTGTTGAAACGCGCTGCTATACCTCCTAAAAAAAGAAAAAAAACAAAACCAACCTTGGCTTCTAAACTACGTCGATTAGAAACTAAAAAGTTACACGGCAAAGTTAAAGCATTACGACAACGAAAACCTAATAATGAAAATTAATGCTCATCTAAAGCAACATATTTACTCCATTATTGCTACAGCTCTTGTCCATCCTGCTGACGCTGCTTTAATTTTTACAGGGAAACAAGCCACGATAAAACCATGAGATGGTAAACTTTCCAAATTATGTAATTTTTCTAAATGACAGTAACTTATTTCACGACTTGCTTTGTGACCTTCCCAAATGAGTGAAGCATCTTTTGTTTCTAAATATTTTTCTTTCGTGTGAATAAAAGGTGCATCCCAACTCCAACCATCTGTTCCCGTTATTTTTACACCTTGCTCCAATAAATAAAGTGTCGCTTCTCGCCCCATACCACAACCAGCGCTCACGTAATCATCATGACCATAACGAGATCCTGCTCGTGTATTCACTAAAACAATTTCTAAAGGTTTCAATGCGTGATTGATTCGACTCAATTCTGAAGTAACATCTTCTTTAGTCACAACATAACCATCTGGTAAATGCCGAAAATCTAATTTCACGCCTGGCTGAAAACACCATTCGAGAGGAACTTCATCAATAGTAATCGCTCGCTTATCTTTATCCATTACTGTTGAGAAATGATAAGGTGCATCTAAGTGAGTACCATTGTGTGTAATTAAATTAATGCGTTCATAAGACCATGCTTCACTGTCTGGGAGATCGGATGGTTGTAACCCTGGGAAAAAATGCATTAACTCTGGTAATGTCTGACTATGCGTTAAGTATTGTACTTGAGGCTCATAACCTGCTGGATCGGATTTCACATCATTTTCAATACAAATAGATAAATCGATAATTTTTTTTGACATTATTATTCTCCAATACTTTGATTCAAGATATCTAAATACTTCTTATAAATATAAATTCGACGTCGTTCCTTGCCCGTGATTTCTTTGATAATATTCAAATCAACTAAGTGATTTAGTGACCTTATAGTGGTAGGTGCCGATAAACTACAAGCTTGACCAATTTTTCGGATATCACTGATAGGATGTTTTTGAAAATCGTGGTGAATCATTAGCGCAGAAGCGGCAGGTCTTCCAAGAGATTCAATACGTTTTCTGTCTTCTGAAAACAATGTCATAATTTTTTGTGAAGTTTGCACTGCTTGTTCCGCTGTTTCGATAACACCTTTAAGAAAAAAAATAATCCATGACTCCCAATCGCCCGTTTCTCGTACTAACTGCAATAAATCATAATATTCTTGCTGATGTGTTTTGAAATACAAACTTAAATACAAAATGGGTTTATCTAATAATCCATCAATACATAACAAAAACGTAACCAGCAGTCGACCCAAACGACCATTGCCATCCAAAAACGGGTGAATTGTTTCAAACTGTACATGCATTAATGCCGCTTTTATTAAAACAGGCAATTGATGCGTTTCATCGTGTAAAAACTTTTCGAAATCACTTAATAAGTCTAAGAGATTTTCTGGCGGTGGTGGAACAAACTTTGCATTCCCTGGTCGGCTACCACCAATCCAGTTTTGTGAACGTCGAAATTCACCAGGCTGTTTGCTGCTGCCTCGACCATGATTTAACAAAACTCCATGAATCTCTCTTATCAAGCGCAGACTCAATGGAAATCCATCACTCTTTAATCGCTTTAATCCATATTCCATAGCCGCAACGTAACGAGAAACTTCAATCACATCGCTTTTTGGTACGTTAAGGACCTCTGAGTTTTCATACATCAATAAATCATCCAGCGTTGATTGCGTACCTTCAATTTGTGAAGACAATACTGCCTCCTTGCGGATATAAAGATAAAGAAACAACTCATGATCTGGCAACATATAGCTAACACCATCCAATCGGCCCATTGCAACATTAGCGCGCTCCAAAAAAGGATAAATTTTACTCATATCTAACGGTGGATCTGGTGGTAATGCCCGAGGAATATAAGCATAAAATACCTCACCAGCTGTTGATGATTTTGAATATTGCCCAATTCGATGCTTTATTGTCATACATATTCTCTTTTTAATTAAATGATGTCTAGGTTTCCATTAATTATGGGGATTCTAATTAAAAAAAGTTTAATTGGCAACCCTTTAATTAAAGAATATTGCTTTATCATTTAATTATGAAAGCCGAAAAGTAGCTTAAATCAATAAAAAAATCCCGATCAGGTTCATTTTTAGAAAAAAGAGGCTATAATCCAAAAAAACATCCCGAACAGGACTATTATGACAGCAAAAGACTTTGGAAACATTATTAGAGACACTAGAAAAAAATCCAAATTGACTCAAGCAGAACTTGCTGCTGCCTCTGGCACCGGAATTAGATTTTTACGCGAACTAGAAAAAGGAAAACCTAGCTGTCAGCTTGAGAAAGCTTTACTAGTAGCCCACATGCTAGGTATTAAATTAGAAGCAAAATTACCAACTTTTTTATAGATGAATAAATCCAATGAAAAAAGCAACTGTCTGTTCGGTTACATGGAGAACCAGTAGGAATTCCCGTCAAAATCTCGTTAAAAAACATCAAAACAGCTTGAATTTTACCCAACAATTCTTTAGGATTGCGCTTCATTTTAATTCTCTAGGTGAGCCAGTGAAAACACATGACTGACAAATCGTCTCAGGAAACCTTCAAGATTTCTTAATCTTTTGGTTTTTTTTATTAACGGTTTATACATATCTATTGATCTTGGGATATAAAACCCTAGATATATTAGATATCAGTCATCAGGTGCACTTATGAATTTACCTAAAACTGCTTTTCAATTTATTCTCCATTTTGCTCGTCAACAACGCGCTAAGTTTTCTATTTTGATACTCATGTCATGTATCTGGGGTACCAACGATGCTTTCTTCCCTTATTTTCTGAAACGCATTGTGAATACCTTAGAAAATTACAAAGGCGACCCGCACCAAATTTATTATGCTTTATCAGGCACGTTAATTTTGCTTGTCTTATTTTGGTCAATCAATGAAATCGCTGCTCGTATACAAGGGATTGTGAGCATTTACGCCTTCCCTAAATTTCGTGCAGAGATTCGAAAATCTGTTTTCGATTATGTAAAGCAACATTCTCATGAATATTTTTCAAATCACTTTGCTGGAAACATTGCAAAAAAAATTGCAGCTTTACCATCCAGTGCTCAAGTCATTATGGAAATCATTTGCTTTCAATTTGTGGTAGTAACCCTTGGCGCAGTGATTGTATTGGTCATGATGTGGCTAACAAAACCTTTTTTCGCTGCTATCTTGCTCATTTGGCTCATACTACATCTCGGCTTAACGGGGTTATTCATGAGTTACGGCAATAAATTATGGGAAATTCATTCTGATTCTGTTTCTGAACTCAGTGGAAAAATTGTAGATACATTCACTAATATTTTAAACGTTCGTCTTTTCTCTCGTGGAAAATATGAAACTCAATATTTAGAACCATTTCAAAATGATGAAATCAAGAAATCTGAAAAAGCCATGTGGCTCATTGAAACCATGCGTTTTGGATTGGGTTTTAGCGGGTTATTTTTAGTTTTTGGAATGGTCTTTGGATTACTGAAAGGTTGGAGTGATGGATGGGTCACATTGGGTGATTTTACCCAAGTCGGCATGCAATCCTTTTGGATCTTAGGATGGATTTGGCATACCAGCTATCAAATCTCTGTTTATGTTAGAGAATTAGGAACTGTGAATGAAGCATTAACATTGATTCAAAAAGGTCATGATTTGGTAGATATTTCAAATGCTCAGTCTATCACTGTTCGTCATGGTGAAATTCGATTTGAAAATGTTTCTTTTTCTTATGGAAAGAAGCGAGCTGTGTTTGAAAATTTAAATGTCGTTATTCACCCAGGAGAAAAAATAGGCTTAGTTGGTTTTTCTGGATCAGGAAAATCTACTTTCGTAAATTTAATTTTAAGATTTTATGATTTACAATCTGGAAAAATTTTAATTGATGGGCAAAACATTGCGAAAGTCACCCAAGATTCTTTACGTGAACAAATTGCGATGATCCCACAAGATCCTTCCTTATTTCATAGAACCTTAATGGAAAATATTCAGTACGGTCGTTTAGATGCAACCAGCGATGAAGTCATTCATGCGTCTAAATTAGCGCACTGTCATGAGTTTATTGAAAAACTAGAAGATGGATATAATGCACTTGTTGGTGAAAGAGGAATTAAATTATCGGGTGGTCAACGTCAGCGAATTGCCATCGCGCGCGCAATTTTAAAAAACGCACCTATCTTAATTTTAGATGAAGCAACTTCTTCGTTGGATTCCGTCACAGAAAAACTCATTCAAGACAGTTTACATACTTTAATGGAAAATCGGACAACCATCGTCGTAGCCCATCGACTATCTACTCTATCAAATATGGATAGAATTATTGTGTTCCATAAGGGGCAAGTTATTGAAGATGGATCGCAAGAAGCTTTACTAAAAGCAAATGGCCACTTCGCTACTCTTTGGAACATGCAAGCCGATGGCTTCTTGCCAGATGAATCTGCATAAAACTTCAAAATCCCATCATTTATATGGCGCGATTAATGAATTGCGCGCCATATAAATTGGCGCTATAATTCAATAATGAATGGATTCTAACACTTTTTATGGCGCGATTTGGGATTTCGCGCCTAAATGGAGGGAATATGCCTAAATTAGTGTCACGAAAAGAACTCGATATGATTAACCATGCGCTTCCTCTGGAGTCAGGGAAAGCGAGCATTGAAGAAATTCTCCGAAACCTCGAAGAAAAAGTGCCTCGCCGCACTTTGCAGCGATGGCTATCCAAATTCGTGCAATCAGGAGAAATACTGTCGGATGGGAATGGCCGCGCCACTCGATATCGCAGACGTATAGCACCTGTTGTCGTGAATTATAATATCGAACCTAGCATCTCTAGATATGAAGTGCGGGAAGACACTTTCATTCCAATGTCCGAAGAAGGTACAAAAATCCGAGAACACATTCAAAGATCTTTTCACGTGCGAAAAAAAGTTGGCTATAACCGAAATTTTTTAGATGATTATCAACCGAATAAAACGATGTATCTGACCGAGTCCATTCGCGATCATTTGAAAGAAATTTCTCGATTACCTCGTGATGGTGACAGTTACACAAATACTTATTCAAAAGAAATCTTGCATAGATTACTGATTGACCTTTCTTGGAATTCAAGTCGTTTAGAAGGGAATACTTATTCTCTGCTAGAAACAGAATTATTAATTAGTAAAAATGAAATCGCCGATGAAAAAACTTCTTCTGAAGCGCGAATGATTTTAAATCATAAAGAAGCTATAGAATTTCTAGTAGAAGAAAAAGAAATCATTGGTTTCAATCGACATACCATTTTTACTTTACATGCCTTACTTGCCCGAGGTTTGTTACCAGATCCACGATCTCGTGGACGACTGCGTTCAACCAAAGTTGGCATAGGAAAGTCCGCTTACACTCCTACAGATATTCCTCAACTCATTGAAGAGTGCTTTCAACACATTTTAAATAAAGCAGAAGCAATTAAAGATCCTTTTGAACAAGCATTCTTTGTTTTAGTTCACTTACCTTATCTACAACCATTTGAAGATGTGAACAAAAGAACATCTCGATTGTCTGCCAATATCCCTTTGATCAAAAATAATTTATGTCCATTATCTTTTATTCATCTTCCCAATGATTTTTATGTGGCTGGGGTACTGGGCGTTTATGAATTAAATCGTATTGAATTAATGAGAGATGTTTTTGTTTATGCGTATGAATGTTCTGCTGATCAATATGCTGAAGTACAACATGTCGTGAATTATGGTAATTCATTTGAATTTCGTTATCGCAAACAAATGGATTTCATCGTTCCCAAAATTATCCGTCAGAAAATGAATAAGAGAGAAGCAACGAAATTCGTTCAGCAATGGGCTCATGAAAATATCAATCCAGTCGATCAATTACAATTTGTCGAACTTATGGAAACTGAATTGTTATTTCTTCATGAAGGTAGTTTTGGTATTTACTATATCAAGCCTGACGAGTTTGCAGCCTGGAAAAAAGTGTGGGATTAACCACATCGGTACCTAACGCACCAGTGCGTTAGGTACCGATGTGGGTATCATCCATATTAAAAAATAAACTATTTTAATATTGATTTTTTCACCTTTGCATATCAGAATCCGCGTTCTCTTTTTCTACCCTTTTTCTTAGCTTTATTAATGATCTACAGTGAATATCAAAAGAAAATTTTTAGCGTTATTTATCGGTTTGACTCTGTCTTTTACCGTTCTTGCTATCGACAGGCCTTTATTGGTCCTTGACGCGCCTAACGTAGCACAATTGCCTAAAAATTTTCGCTCCACAGAACAATCATTATCGGATATTGGAAATGCTGAAGGGTTATCGCCACTCCATATGTTTGGCAGCGGTCAATTTTCTGAAAAAGAATTACAAACCGTATTAAAGCAATATTCTACGGCTAAACCTCTGGTTATTGTTGATTTACGCCAGGAATCTCATGGGTTTATTAATGGTGATGCCATTTCATGGATGGGGCTTCATAATGCCGCAAATATTAATAAAAGTTCCGCTGAAATAGAAAAAAATCAACAGCACTCCCTCGCACAAATTTCTGGACAAAAAATTGTAGTTGATAAGATCCTCACTAAAAATGAAGGCAATATTCTTCAAGTAGAACCTATCGTGATGGAAGCTAAAAATGTATTTTCTGAAGAAACACTGGCGAAACAACTTAACCTAAGCTACACCAGGTTTTACACCACAGATTTCACAGCACCTAGCAATTTACAAGTAGAACGCTTTTTAGCTTGGGAAAAAACGCTTCCTAAAGATTCTTGGGTCTATTTTCATTGCCGTGAAGGAAAAGGTAGAACAACTACTTTTATGGCTATGTTCGATATGATGCATAATGCTAAACAAGTGAGCTTCAAAGACATTATGAGACGCCAAGAAAAACTAGGCGGTACTGATCTCCTTCAATCGCCTAAACGTAGCGAAATATACAAACGCCCTCTTGCAAAAGAACGTTTGGAATTTCTCAAAAAATTCTATGACTACTGTAAGGAAAACCAAGACAATTTCCAAACAACTTGGATCCAGTGGCTTAAACAAGGATCAAAATAAATTATTTGTAACGACTTCTGTCATCCTGAGCGTCAGCGAAGGATCTCCGCGGTATCATGAGATCCTTCGCTGACGCTCAGGATGACAACAGATGGAGCAATCGAGTCTGACTCCATTACTCACATTCATTGCTTAATTACGCCACAAATACGGCGACCACCACCGCCACCCATTTTTTCTGGAAAATCAGAGTAATTATCTCCGTGCTCATGCATCATGATGGAATGCCCTCTCAGCTCTGCCAACTTTAAACGTGGCGCCAATACTGGCAAAGTTGCTTGACCTTGTTCATTAACAACCAACACCGGTAAATCTCCCAAATGACCTTTATCATTGTATGGACCTAAATGTTTCCCCGTTTTTTTAGGATCGAAATGCCCACCTGCAGCATTACCATTGTCATCGCAATTCGGTATTTCATGTATGTGAAATCCATGTGCCCCTGGCTCCAAATGAGAAAGATGCGGCGTTAGTAGTAAACCATAAGGTGTGTTCTCTAATGTAATAGTTCCCACGGATTTACCAACACCTTTTGAAGTAGTGAAATGCATTACAACTTCTTCACTTGCATAGGCCGTATTGACAAATAATCCAACAACAATCCATAGAAAGCACTTCGAAATTTTCATGAAACGCACTCCTTTACTTTTTTGTTAAATTGTCGAATCTCTTAAGTTTTCCTTAAGGTTTGGTTGTTATAGTGATAACAGGTAGCGTGGGACTTTATATTTGCTTTGAGCACCATTGAACTCCTCAGTCCTGCGCTACATAGTCCTTCAT
>JAFEDO010000159.1 GCA_018241565.1 Pseudomonadota bacterium | reverse complement strand
ATTTTTTAGATTTTATTGGTAAAAAAGAACCGCCTCATTGGATAATGTAGTTAGGAAAAAACAACAAACAAGAAGACGGTTCCAGTTCTGCTTGTTGTTTTTAGAAAAAATAACAAACAGAGCTTTAGTATGACAATTTTATGTGAAAAAATGAAGCAAGAAATAAAAAATTAGCTGCTTTTATCAAAGCAAAAAATCTGATGAGATACAAAGTTCAGCCTTTAGTAGAAACAGAAAATGCTGATTCATTATTACCATGAACAAAGCATGTGGTTAGCTTTTTGACCTTTCCTCTTCAAAGAAAAAAATCGTAACTATGAAATTCTTAATACCCCAAGGAACATTCTCAGCTCGACAAAAACATTAACTCCAAACAAAACCAAGAAGGATTAGTACCACTTACATGTACAGACATCTTAAGCTGAGATTGTAAAGTTTTCACTACGCTAAACCAGTGTACCTCCTTCTTTAAATGCGCATAAGCACCGCGACCCAAGCTTTTTATCCAACGAGAGATTAGGAGTGCCCCAGTCGACCGCTTGGCCAACAGAAAGTTTAATTTTTACTTATTTGGTCCATTCATAATAGACTATTATATGTAATTTAAAACAAAAACTGGGGAATAACACTTATTTATGCCCTCTTTAAGCAGAACTGCTTGAATTGTGATATTTCAAAATATTTCGAGATTACTGAATTAATAAAACTCGCTTTATATTGAAAAATAGAACGAAATAAAAATCGACTTCAATCTTCCAATTAAGAACATGAATCAATAATCCTTGTTTATGACGTCCTCATTTCAATAGTGGCGCTCTTGATGATCCAATTCACTTAAGTTATCGTGAATTTGAATAAGAATTTTCTGCTTTTGAGAGAACAATCTCTTGTAACTTAGCACGAAACATTTCGATCGCTTTTAGTTGCATGTCTCTACGAAATTCATTAAAAAATTCGTCAATATCACTATCGTTCATACCCTTTCCTTTAAGTGTCTCTGTATATAAAATACGGGCCTTTTGTATCTCCGCTTCAATTAATGCATTTACTGCTGCGTCTCTCTGTCTAGTAGCTGCTTTCCTCTCTTCCTTCTCTTCACGCAATCGGTTTGAATCTTCAAAAAAGTTTTTTTTCATAGCAATTTCCACCTAACCACTACCATTAAGAATCATTGTACAATCACTCGCTACTCTAATACAAAATAAAACACCTTGCGATAATGTGTCCGAATCTGACTTAGATAATCAACTCATTCAATCTGTTTTTTCAAAAAGAGATTTTGCTATCGATACAGACAAATTATTAAGTTTTGGCGTTTTACTAAAAAAAAGGAAAATATATCGTTTGGAGCAATGAGGTTATTTTATTTGGTAAACCAGAAGTTCGACAAATGTATTTTCCGTTTCCTGAAGTGCGATGCGCTAAGTTTGCTAGAACCACTCGAGCCGAATTTATAGATCGACTAAATATTGAGGATGCTATTTTACGAGCTATTGATGAAATACCAAAGTCTATTAGACGCGACACAAAAATACCCGGTAAATTTGGCCAGATGAAACGTAAAGATATTCCTGAATACCCAATTGATGGAATTAGAGAAGCTTTAACTAATGCCTTAGTACACGCTAATTATGAAATTTCCGGAACACGTATTTTTGCCACGATATATAACAATAAACTCGAAATTCAAAATCCAGAGCATGCCACCTGGAATGAGTATCGAGCAGTTCAAGAACGGGGCTAGCCGAATTTGCAATCCTGCTATTGCTCGTGTTTTTGGTGAGCTTATATTGACCGAAGAATGAGGGAGTAGTTACAAACGAATAAAAGACGCTTGTCAACATGATGGCTATCCTGAACCACAATGAGAAGAACTAGATAATCTTCTTAAAGTGACATTTTTCCCGCATCAAGAAATTGTAAAAACGAGCACAGCTGGGACCAAGTTGGGACTAAGTAGGAACCAAGTTAGAACCAAGATTGAATTAGGATCTGAGCTAAAAACAATATTAAATTTATACCAACAACCTCATACCACTGCCGAATTAATGAAAACTATTCACTGGAAAAATAGAACGAAATTCAGAAAAAAATTTATTGATCCACTGTTAGAAAAAAACTTACTCAAAATGACTATTCCTGATAAACCAAAAAGCAGCAAACAGAAATATCAGAATAGCTTTATCAGTTTTAATAAAATATTCCGCGAAAACTAAGCAACCTTCTTAAATGGTTTAATTTTTATATGACCCGCATGCTGTTTGATCATCCAAACATCGTACTGAACTTGAACGTTAATCCACATTTCTACACTCGTATCAAAAAATTTGGATAACCGAAAAGCCATCTCAGAACTAATACCAGCATGCCCATTTAATAAACGAGATAATGTTGTGCGAGTAACACCTAGCTTTTCGGCAGCCTTAGTAACAGACAAACCTGTACCATCTATAAGCGCATCTTTCACTATAATACCCGGATGCAAAGGCTCATGCATAATCATAATAAGTCCTCAATGATAATCAATGTAATTAACCAAAATGGCATCTTGATTTTCAAATCTATAAATCACTCGCCGATTACCATTCACTGTTACAGAATAATACTCTTTCAATTTCCCTTTAAGTTTATGAAAGCGCATTCCTGGTGTATTCATATCAGCCGCGTCAATAGCTGAATTTAATCTCAGTAAAATAATTTTTAGCCGTTCTTTATGTGCAAATTGAATGCCAGCAGTCGAGCCCGTCTCAAAGAACTTCTTTAGTCCTTTATGCTGCCAACTTTCTAAGACATAAGATGAGAAAATTCGGGGAAGGATAGCGAACACACTATACTGAACTTACACCACTCTCAGCGCTGCTTGCTTTGCTGTATACGCCACTTCAGTAAAGGATGAGTTTTGATTCGTTCGCACAATATCGGATCTGAAGACAAAAACTCAGGCTTAATTTCACCTTGTTCTTCCAGATGCGTTAAAAATAATTTCTCTTGCTCATTGAATGGCAACAAACCTTGAAAAGCTATTTTGCATTCTGACACAAGCTGCTCTCCCCAAGCTTGAATATCTTTCGATCGAGTACCAGGGATCATACTGCGCTTAAGAACAGGAATTAATTTATTACGAATTTCCTTCACATCAAAAAAAATTTTATCAGTACTCATTGCTTCCCAACTTAATTTTCGCATACCTGCGTAAACAGTGAATCCCACACGAAGCTTTGCTAGATCAAGGGGCCATTTTGTCATTAACTGGTGAGTATCGAATAAATCACGTGCCGCGTGGCGATCGAGCAACGCATGTAGTTTTCCTCCTGCTAATTCATGAATATCTAAGACAACAACACCCACTCGTCTTGGCCAATCGGCAGAATACTGCCACTGTGTCTCCCACAAAGGCGATCGATAAAGATAATTGATATCTAGTTCAAGGCGACCCTTTGTACCCAATAAACTAGAGTAGATCAGCACCATTTTGCCACCCGCATGTGCCTCAGAGTTACGATGCAACTCGTAACCTTGTAGACGACAAAGATCAAGCATGATCCGTTCAACTTCTGGTTTTTCACGTCGCATAGTTTCTCGATCCAAGCTTCCAACATAATTAAAATCCAAATCTAACGAAAGCCTTGGTAATTGCTGAGTACAAAACAAATTGATCGCTGTACCCCCTTTTAAAACCAGTCGTTCTTTTAAAAAAGGTACAGCCATAAAGATCTCAAGCAACCCTAACAAACGATATACTTTTTCTAAAATTTCTGGGCGATATCCTTTTTCTTCCGCTACTTTTTTTAATTCTTGTTCAGTGATCGAGATCATTCTCTGGCTCCTCCCATGCTCGTTTATGCAAATAATTAGGCACGAAGAGATGCCATTTTTTGATATAGGTGCTAAGTCCAGCTGGTGTTTTTCGATCGATGTAATATGGGCGATTTGGAATGTAAGGCAGAAGACGCTCTATGATGCTCTGATCAATACGTAAGTATTCTGGGCGTTGATGATCAAAAAAATAACCTAATTTTGCAATGATGCTTGCATGTCCTATGGAAAGCGCATAATCAACCGCACGAGCGGCGCTAAAAATAGCAATGCGATCCAAAGATCGCATGACTTCCTCCCATCCCCCACTAATTTCAGGACGATCCAGTACATCCACTAAAGTCCGCTCTAAATGCGTCCTTCGAATCATAGTACCAAGATTTGTAACAATTTCGATCCCAGATGCTTGTTCGTTTTTTTGATTAAGTGAAGATCTATAAATCGCACGATAGTGCTGATCTTGGAACATGAAGTCATTCGTGCGATAGCTCGTTAAATAAGTGTGCTCATTAAAATCGGTATAAGCAATACCATGAGATTCCAAGGCAGTATGATAAGCAAGAGTTGCATCTTCAGTTGCTTTACCAGCTATTAGAAATGGGCTGACTGTCAGAGCTAGATGAGGGTTATCGTTTTTAACAGTATAAAGACCCTTACGAACATGCGTTAATTTGCCTTTCTTGCAATAGTTGTAAAGAGCCATGTGGCAGTTTTTTTCGGACACTCCTTGCCTATGGCTTTCCATAAATTGCTTAAATTCATTAAAACGAAAAACAACATGTTGATTAAAAAAGTCACTGGCTCGCATAAATCTCTCTAATGTAGACAAACTCTACTATAATTATAGTGTTTATATCAAAAAAAGCAATTTTTGTTACTAAAAACCAAGGCAGAATGAGAAAAACTTCTTCATTTTTGACGCATGGGCATATGTGGGGCAGAAAGAACTACGTTCACGAATCATCGCCCTTTACGACAGCCGCTTGAAGTAATTTGATTTGAGCATGACATCGTAGGTTCGATTACTCTGCCTTCTATCCAATAAAGCTTATGCCCAACTTTACGCAGCTTTTACTGCTTCCATTGTGCACTTGCAGAGCGCTTACGACATGCCTTCTCATGCTATAACAATTTGTAACAGGTTTATAGCCAGCGTTTCACGTAGAACAACATCTCTAGATTTGGATTATGCTTTTCAACCGCCTGTAAAAGAAACTGTGGCCTAGGTTGCCGAAGAAACCTGTAATTTCTAAACCGAATGATTATGCCAACATCGTTGCCGTGCTTTACCCACCGCTTCCAATATCGATTTCCTAAGCCGATAACCGTAGGAACCTTCATCAAAGCCCCGAGTTCACGACAAGCTTATCCAAGGCACATAGACTTATGATGTCACTCATCCATTTCGAGACCCAAAGCTTATCGCCCATGGCCTTGGTTTTTGACCAACGCCATATGAGGTTGTTAAAAAACTACTCCTGCAAATCTACTTTGGAGGGCTTTCTACCTTTAACGTAGCTTGCTCGCAGCGTTCATCTAAGTAGAACATTTTTTTTATTTACCATCCCATAAACGTCACATCTCATCTGACTAAATACTACGTCTTATGAGAAAACACTCGCCACAAAAACTATATTTTGCTTAATATGGGGGATACTTCACACTTTTTATGAGAAGATTATGAGTGTGAATTAACAACATACATTTATCCCATAAACGTCACATTTCAATTTTACTTAAAAAGTTGATATGTGATATCTATCTCAGTAATTAAATCAATATGAATTTATTAAAAAACAATAGGTTACGTGAATTTCAAGTCACTTGAAATTTTCTAATCAATCTTTGGAGTATACTGGCTCTAATGATATTGCTTTTTACTCCCTCGAGTGATGGATAAATCTTTCTAATTTTTACTACTGCCGTCTCGAGTTCTACAAGTAAATCTTCTGAAAGGCGAAAAGTAATTACACCATTAAGGTTATCCATTTCATCTGCAATATCTACTAGCTCTGGGTAATCATCTAATTTCAAGAATTCTCTTATTGCTTCTACAACCCATTTACTTTTACCTTTCATGCCGTAACCATCCGCAATAACTTGCTCCAAAATACGTTTTCCAAATTGCTGAGAAATCTTAGCTGAAGTTGACAATTGTTTACTCATAGACCCTCATTCTTGTTCCAATTTTTGTATAAATCTTCTAAAAACCTGCGTTACACTACTATAGCTAGACCAATCTGTGCTAGAAAAAATTTTTTGGTAATCATCTTCTTCATGATGCGCTAAGAAAGCTTCTACTATTCTCTTGATAACTCCTACCTTATTTGTAAAACCTAAATTAACTCTCTTTGAAATACGACCAGGTTTTAGCTTTTTTTCTCTATCAACATCAAAAGTTTTTTTAATACTACTCAGGCATACTTTTAGTTCATTCAAACTAGCGCCGTTAATACACATTTCGATAAGTTTCTTTCTCATCTCACTCGATTCTATTCTTTCTATGAAAGCTGCTTTATCCAAGCTATTT
>JAFEDO010000158.1 GCA_018241565.1 Pseudomonadota bacterium | reverse complement strand
TATGCTACAGGAAAGCCTTATATTGGATTATTGTAAATTCTGATGCGTTCTTAAAAAGAGATATGTTGCTTGAAAAGCATCATGGTACGTGGAGAGAATTACTACCCTTGATAGATCCTGAGTCTTTATCATCCGATGAACTCCCAGAAGTATTGATATCTATGCCTGACGAAGTTGTTTACGCTAAGTTGCAAGAATTAGTGGAATTTTTTAATACCAATGCTACGGAATATAAAGAGAGCAAAAAATTTGAGCTGGTTTTATGGAGCAAAATTCCACAAGAACTACGAAAGAAGGCTATGCGTAAAGGTGAGCGTTTATACAATAGTAAAAAAGCACATAGGCAAGCCTTTAAAAGTTTGATCGATGAAACTGTTCGAGATCACGTTAAACGAGCGGGTTTGAGTGATTCAAAAGATATCGATACCTTTACGAAGGCTTCTTATGCGCATGTGATGGAAGAATTTCCAGTTGTTGCTCGATATGCTGAAAAAAATAGGTTTCATTTTGTTTGTTTTGTGGGAACTGAGGATCCGGCATGGAGGGCTGTTAAAGAAGACATGGTCCATGGACCATATTATTTTAATTTGGTACAAGCAGAGATTAAGCAGGTTAAGTCAGTGCAATATGAAAGAGAGAGTAGTGCACAGTTGCCTAAGGAAAATTCTAAAGGCAGTGAAAAGCAGCAGACTAAGAGTGATCGAAAAGATGAAGGAAAAAAAGAACCAACAGTGCTGGTTCAGCATCCTAATATAAAATTTTCTATTCCTCTGTATACGGGAGAGGAATACGGGAGAGGAAAAAGTTCCTGTAGAAGTTGTGTTGGCGGTGCTAGCTACCTTAACCCTGAGAAGAGATGCTTTACTAAGGCAAGTAGAGTCGACTATTCCCATAGCGGCGGGTGAACTAGCTCAAGAAATTGAAGAAATGGGTCAGATATTTTTAATGTTAAATACCGCAAAAACCACGACGCATGAATGTCTAGAGTTATGTGTAAAGATAATGGGCCGTTTAGCGAGTGGGGACGCTGGTGCTAGCGAGGTTCTCTCTCATTCTACCGATACAGGGATGAAAAAAATAATACACCCGTAAAAAATACGTAGGTAGATCTTGTGTTATCTTGAATTTAGACCTATGATTCGCCACCATTTGCGTTTGTAGGGAACGGCCTGATGCCAGAAAAAGAAGAAAAGCCGACAAAAATAAAAGATTTTGTTGCTAAAGAATTATTTCAATCAAGGACGGTGCTGTTATTTGGTGAAATGACGCCAAAACTTTCAGAACAGGTTACTTCGGCAATATTAGCATTGGCCCATAAAAGCCAAGAGCCAATCAAACTAATTATTAATTCGCCAGGAGGGCACGTAGAGTCGGGTGATACCATCCACGACTTGATACGGTTGTTACCGTGTCCAGTTAAAGTGGTGGGTACAGGATATGTCGCGAGTATTGCTTCACATATATACTTAGCGGCGAAGTTAGAGAATCGCTTGTGTTTTCCGAATACGCGATTTTTGTTACATCAGCCATCAGGCGGATCTCAAGGCCAAGCCTCAGATATCGCTATACAGGCTCAGCAAATTGTAGAAATGAAAAAACGGATTAATGAAATTATTGCTGAAAGAACGGGTCAGCCGTTAGACCGAGTTCAGCAAGATACAGAGCGGGATTATTGGATGACCCCGAAGGAAGCCAAGGACTATGGCATGGTGGGGCGTATCATTAGCTCGTATGATGAAATTTAAGTATATTTGGTTTGTGCCATTCAAATGGATGATGAATGGGTAGGCAGTAAGATTCTTTAGCAAGTTTAGCCTTAATATATTGCTACTTGGGAGGATCCTAAGTAGAATCTGCATACAAATTTTTGTATGTCTTTGCTCTAATTTATATTTTCTGGATATTCGTGTTCGCGCTGAAGTGAGTTTAGTGCCAGTATATCGAATATATTTTTTAGGATTTTGACGTCAAAGTTTAAGTAGACTCTGAGATTGTAGAGGATTGATATGCCGAAGAAAAATTCTGAAGCAAAGAACTATAAAGTTACTTTTGTAGGTGGCCCAGCTAACTGGACTAATTGCTCAATTTTGGTGGGCATTAGTTTGCATAATCCTAAATTAACGGGGCCTGGTCTGTTGGAATATTTCAAAGTTTTGCATAGAAAACACATTAGTCATGTGGATATCTTGGTTGCTGATGCGTTGGAAAGATTTAATGTAATGTCTAAGAACCCCACTTTAAATGAAGAACAAGCAAAAAATGTTTGTTATAGGAATGCATTATCGTGGATGGTTGACAATTCCGAAGCGTTTTTGTGTCTCATCCCGAATAATAGAGCTGCAATATGGACAAGTTCATGCCCAACTGAAGATTCAATTAGTGGGATGCCTATAGATGATGTAAAAAAAGCAATACACGAACTGGTTCAGATTTTCAATGAACATTCCTACATGATTAGTGGTAAGCATAAGTACCGCATACAATTTTGGAGTGACTTGCCCGCAGATTTAATACAAGAAGCGTCTACACAAGATAAACTTTGTTACGCAGACGGCGAGAATGAGTACGCGGAAGGGATGGGGTCTACTGCAATTCAGCATTTATCGCGACAAAACAGCAAAGAATCCGGTGAATCAGTATCATTCAACCACGGTCCTCGCGCCTATAATGCAGTACTGAGTTATGTTAGAGAAGAATATTCCGTTTGTGGGCTGCTTGCAGTGCAGAGGCAATATGATTGTGTTCTCTTTGTTGGTTCAGAGCCTCCTGCATGGAAACAAGTAAAGCTCCAAATAGTTAAGAACCCAAGTTTACTAATGTTGGTGAATGTTGAGATAGAGTGTAAAGTAAAGAAGGCGCTGGATCTCGCTCTTCCTTCTACTCAGAATAATGCTGCTTCTCAGAGTGTGCGGCCAACAGAGTCCACACTTGTTTATCAGTTAGGCGGGAATCAACAGTTTTTTTCACTTCCCATTATCGGTGATGTCCCGCCGATGCCTCCCGAAACTTTAGCTGGGTTGTTAGTTGCGCAAGTCAGTTACAGGCAAGCTACCATGAGAAGTACAGTGCTAAATTTAAGCCCTGAACAAGCGCGTGCTTGTGAAAAACAAATAAAAGCACTACAGGCTCTACTTGAGAATGCGCAAGAAGGACTAAACGATATGTGCGTGATGTTGGTAAACGTAGCAGGAGGGCCGCCCAAAGTTATTAGTACTAGCCCCGCTACCTCTCCTGAGAGAGGGCATTCGCCTGTTGCTCTCAACGGTGTACCCGTGGCAAAACGCGTCGGTGAGGATACTTCGTCGTCTTCTAGTGGTGATTCTCCAGAAGGTTCTCCACCAAAATATGATGATCTTGCTCCGCTCCATAATCTGTCAAGTTAGCCTAATTTCGGAAAGATCAAAGTAAATTCCGTCAGTTTGCCCTCTTCTGCGTGGCAAACAATATCACCCTCATAAGCTTCCATGACCATTTTGCAGTATGCTAAACCGATGCCAGTGCCGAATTGAGTATTCGTATAAAAAGATTCAAAAAGATGAGACAGAGTTTCGTCATCCATTCCCTTAGCTGTATCCCTGAAAATAACTCGATTTTCTTTTCCGTTTTGTATTAGTTGAATGGTTATTTCACCTTTCCTTTCTGCTTTAATAAAGTAAAGCGCATTTTTAATTAAATTAAAAAAGATATGTTTGGTTAATATCAAATTACCCAAATAATTAAAATCTGTTTGTTGGTCCGGATCCCAATGAACAAAGGTTCGTTCATTACCTTGAAAAGGATATTCATCAATCGCTGTATTGATAGTTTCTAACATAGAAATTGTAATAAAGGTGTCAGTCTGAATTTTTCGCATACTCATATTAGCGAGTGAAAGCTCAATGAACATCAGTGATTGATTAACCATTTTGTTAGTGTTATTTAAAACTTCTTGCAATCGTTCAATGGGC
>JAFEDO010000157.1 GCA_018241565.1 Pseudomonadota bacterium | reverse complement strand
TAAATGGAAAAGGCACTCTACCTCTCTTTTGGGGATTAAAGTATTTTCTATATGAAATTTATCTAAAATAATTTCTTTTAAAAGTTTTTCTTTATCAATAAAAAACTCTTTGGTATTAGAGATTGGAGAATGATCAAAATTCGGAATCTTAATGGGGCATAAGCGATGTTGTTGAATCAAACGATGTGCTTTTTGTTTGAAGTAGACTCGAAATTTTTCGAAGATATCGATATTTGTCATAAAAAACTCTAATCCCTTTCCATCAGGGATTTGTGTCCCAAATGCGGAAACTTCTACCATTTCAGGAGATTGAACCACGATATAAAAACGATGTGAAATTGCATGTTGACTGTTTTTAACTAGAGAAAGGTTTCTAGACCATTTTTTTTCATATTCTTTGAACATGCTTGGAGTACCAAGAAGTACAGAAAAAAATGCGTACCTCGATGATAGTTGTTCAATTTCAGCTTTACAAGGAAATAGGTTTTCATGATAGTAGGCAGGAACTAAATCACATGCTGTATTTAAATCAATCGTGTAGCCATCATAGTAAACTTCTTTATACTCATAGAAATTTACTGATGAGTTATTAAAAAGTGGCTTACATATTTCTTTTACATCTTTCTCAGAACCAAGAGTGAATGAGATTTCTTTATCCAGATTAAGCATAAATTTAAGGTCCTATTAAAGAATTTTGTGAGCCTCAACTTTCAATGTTTGAATACAAAATACACATAAAAGCCAAAATTGTAGCATGATAATGTCCTATTATCTTTATGATTTTCAATAAAAAGCATTCTACTAATCTTAATTTTTAAAGAAAAAATGAGTCGATTTTTATATAGGGCTGTTTTATTATTACGTAGTTTTTACGTATAGGCCTTTCAGTAGCTGTTAGTATAGCCTTCTCTCGAAAAATCCTACTTTAGAAGATAGTGTAAAAATCCAGCATTAAATTACCTATCCCTATAGAATATGAGTTAGTGGGCAGTAATTTTCGGTAAGCGTACACGCAATAATCGCTGAACAGATTGCATATTTATCTTTCACATAAGGAAAACAAAGTGACAAAAAAAGCGTTTTTTTTTGATATAGATGGTTTACTGGTAAATTCGCATCTACTACAAGCAGAAGCAATGATTGAAGCGATGAAAAAAATTGCCAGCAATCACAATGTTGAGTTTTGCCCACATGAAATGCTAACCGAACAATTGCAAGAGCTATTTTGTGGTGGTACAGAGCAAGAGGCCTTAGAAAAAATTAAATCTCAATTTCCGATGTTTATACCACACTTAAAAAAGTTATTCGAACTCGCATGGAGTATTTTTTATAGAAAAGTCGAAACAGATGAACGCTTTAAAATAATTACATCTATAACTTTATTAAAAAATCTGAGCGATATTGGCGCCCTTATTTGTTTAGTATCAAACTCTAAAGCTAGCGATATAAAAAAATATTGTAGAATATTGCAAGTTTCTCATCTTTTTAATGCAAATGCTTTCGTTTCGATTGAAGATGTTCATGGCAAAGGAAAGCCTGAGCCTGACATCTATCTTTATGCAGCCAAAAAATTCAATGTTAACCCTAGAGATTGCTTGGCATTTGAAGATTCACCAGCTGGAGTAGCTGCAGCAAAAAAAGCTGGAATACGAGTTATTGGACTTGATCTCAGCATGAAGCACCGAGAAAAATTACTAAATGCTGGCGCAAGTGAAGTGGTTAATAACCTTCTTTACAGCAGCATTTTATCTTCAGCATTGTACGATGATTCAGATTATAACTTTACTTTGTCATCTGCAAGTATCCGTTTTGTCACCATACAAAAAATATCAAAAATAGAAATAGAAGCGCTAGTCGATGAGACTTATAAAATTTATTCTTCTAATTTTTCAGGGAGAACTCTCGCTCAATGGCGAAGCAAATTGGTTGATGAAAAAGATGAGCAGACTCGCGCTGGTTTTTTTTATGATAATCAAAATACTCTTCAAGGTTATGCAATATTTAAAATAAGAAAAGTAATCTATAAAAGTGAAACTCGCTATGTTGGTCTGGTAAGTGCAGCAGTGTCGAAAAGCTTTAGGGGAGGCAACTTACCAGTAACATTTTATCAAGTGGAATTTAGACGTTTCTCACTTGCTTACCCACACTGTCCTAAGCATGTATTTGATAATTTTCTAGGATTTCCAGGGTACAGCTTAGCAGTTAAAGTATTTAATAATATTTATCCTTCAGCAAAACATCCTCAAGTTGACAATAGTACATTGGAATATATGCAATTTTTAGCGGATTATGTCGGGTATAAGAAATCTCTTGATAGTGCTCACCCATTTGTTTATACAACTGCAAGTAGATTATTGCCTTTATCAGAAGAGGCTCGGATAAGTCTAATAAAAAACCCCGATCCTGATTGCTGTTTTATCACAAAAGCTACGGAGCTAAAACCTGGACATGGCATGCTTGCGTTGTGTCCCCTGGAACTTTCAAATTTGCGCCCAATGGCACCGAATCACAGCAGAGTTATTAGCTTTACAAAAAGCTTATCGGTGTTCGGAGAGCAGTCAATACAACAGCAAAAGTCACAGCAAGTAACATCACTGCCGCTAATATCTCCGCCCAGTGCTAAATTTTCATTATCAAGTGAAGGGTTAGTAAATTTTCTCGATAAAGTTTACGCTGACATTTGTCAATATCCTGAAATGCTGGAGCAAATTTATATTAATTTTTTTAGAGAGTTAGATAGATTTTATTGTAACTCAACAAAGGAAACTTGGCAGGAATACGTAAAGATTATTCGTGCCCATAAACTATTGAATCTAGTACATGAGTGTCCTTTTACTAAAAGAATTTACAAAAAACCCAGAGGCTATGCTGGTGATGCTGTGGTTCTTGATTACATTTACTACGGTATACCAGAAAATGAGCTTGGGAGAGTGAGTGCGCGTGGTCAAGAACTTTGTCGAATTACCACTAATACCCCTGCAGCACGAGCAGTTAGAAATCGAGCAAAAATTATTGGAAAGTTGGTAGATAGTATAAGTAGTAATTCACAACAGAAAGTAAGAGTATTATCGATCGCGTGTGGGCATTTACGTGAAATGTCCCAATCCGAAAAATTCATGCAAAAAAGAGTTCAAGTAGTTGCATTAGACCAAGATAGTGAAAGCCTTGCTGTCGTTGAATCTGATTATTTGAACCAAGACGTTTCTATTGTTAATGCTAGGATTAAAAAACTACTTATAGATCCAGATTTTGTTAAATCGTTAGGGAAATTTGATTTAGTTTATGCGTCTGGTTTATTTGATTATCTTGATGATAAAACTGCTAAGCAGCTTATTAAAGTAATGAATGCTTTGACCAAAGAAGGGGGAGTAACTCTAATTACTAATTTTGCAAAAGGAATTGTAAATCAGGCACATATGGATAGCATAATGGATTGGCAGCTTATCTATCGTGATTCATGTGAGCTTATGTCTCTACTATCAGAGTTTTCTTTTAGTAATATGCGATTGTATTCAGATCGCACAGAAAATATTCTTTTTGTTGAATGTAAAAAAACACCAAGGCCTGAAATTTATGCTGAAGATTCTCCAATGTTCAAAAAGTCAAAAAATGAACAATATGAGTTAAGAGCAAAATTGTAATTTTTTTATATTTCTAGAGGAAGTAATTCTAAGTGAACTACGCTTTAAGTCTGAATGCATATTTGTTACGTATTTAAAAAAATTGTATTCAAATTTACCATGCAAAAATATAGGTCTTTTACGACGCAATCAACACAACAGCGAACATTTGTTAGCCGAGATTTTTCTGAAAAAGGTATTAAATGTCAAAACTCAGAAGTTTGATTATTAAAGCATGTACGACAGTAGTTCCTGGTTTTGGAAAAATGGGTGCTCCTTTCGGACAACTCCTAAAGACAAGCGAGTTGCTTACACGTAGTTTCTCGTCAGAACAACAAAAAACTATAGGGAAGAGCGATTTTAATTCTCATTTTATCGGTAATAAACTCGGAATTAAAAGCGTAGCTTGCTCGAATTCAACTTTAGCGGTGTGTGATGAACTCTGGACTAATTCTGAAAAATATACCTCACAAACTGCTTATGCTCTGAGCCAATCAACACCAAATTCTGACCTTTATAAGGCATTAGAAACTTCAATTGCAAATGCCATCACGATGGCAAAAGATGGGGTTCATGATGCGCAATTTAAAATTAGTGCGCACATCCATATTGTGGCATTCGCCGTAGCTGATGTGGAAGACCATATTTGTAGTGTTCGTAGACGTTTGGGGCTGTCTTTGAGTTCTCCGATAACAACTATCATATTGCAACAAGGGTGTTCTGGTATTTTGACAGCCTTAGACCTTGCAAAATTGCTTGTTTCTGGATTTCCAGAACCAGAAAAAGAAAATGTTTTAATCACCAGTGAAAATAATATGATGTTATCTGCACATCAACGATTTCCTTTTATTGAGAGACCTAATGGTATTAATAGCTGGTTGTGGGGAGCTATCTTTGGCGAAGGTGTTGGAGCTATGATCGTTTCCGGTTCTGAGAAAAATCTTCCTTTGGGTGTTTCTTGGAAGATTGACTTATTGGAGCGAGAAACAATAGAAAATGATTGGCGTGTAAAATTAGAATCACAAGAAGCTGGTTATAGTACTGTTTCAATTCGTGCTCGGGAAGTGAGTGACACTTATATGCGAGGTGTTTCTAAACACGCAAAGATCGCTATTGATTTAGCGGGTGGGTTAGATAATATTTTTCGTGTTTGTTTTCATGAATCAAATCCTATGTTGCTAGAAAAAGTTAGCCAATCAGTTGGAGTGAATTTAAATATAGTTCCAACACTAAGTGCAGAAGTAGGTACTCTAGCTTGCGTTTCATCATTTACGCTCCTAGAGAAATCGACTCAAGAATTCAAATTACTTGCCTCACAGGGTAAGCCATTACTTGAAGCTAAAAAACTTGTCTTTTCTATTATTGGCGAAGCAGGTGGTCGTGTGGATGTTGGCCATATGGTGTTATCACCAGTTATCTGAAACAAGGTTATAGCTCTATATTCTTAGAAAAAATAATGACATAACCTAAATTTTTATAAATATCTAATAACGCTTGGGTTGTTTTTTCAGCAGGAGTAAGAAGATCAGCTTTATTGAAAATAAGAATAGGTTGAATCGATAATTTTTCTGCAGCGGCTAAATAACTGTCGATAAGTAAAGACGATAATTTTGGTTTAGTGGCTGACACAATAAAAACTTGATCAATATTGGCCGCAATAGGTCTTATTGATCCATGCTTATCAGGATGGCCTAGTAAGTTACGATAAGGATATTTCGCCGTAAGAACACCGAGGTCATGAGACCACTTAAGCCATAATACTTTATCTCCGACGGCTGATCCTTCAATGTTTTAAAGAATTATCACAATTTTGATCGGAGAAAGCGTAGTTAATGATGCGACAGGTTTAGTCGTCTATAAATTCGCGGTTCTTGCTGTCGTTGCGGGCAGTTTTTCTATGCTGAGTGTAAGTATCTCTTTTGTATGGGTTGTTATCGTTGGGAGCTTAGTAGGGTATTTTACAACCCTGCTTTATCTACGGTTGTATCCTTACATTAAAGATCACACGATTGAAATTATTTCGACATTTATCGTGCCTTATGCCGCATATCTAATTGCAGAATCATTTGAAGCTTCGGGTGTTTTAGCGGTAGTTGTTGCGGGCCTTAAACTCAGTTGGGAATCTCCAAATATTTTTGCTCCAGAGTCGCGCATTCGTACAACTGCGGTTTGGGAAGTAATGACTTTTGCATTAAATGGATTTGTATTTATTATCGGGTGGACAGGTATGCGAGGTGTTGTTTCACTTGCTGCAGCATTGGCATTACCCTATGTCACTAATTTAGGAACTCCTTTTCCTGAACGTGATTTACTGATCTTTCTTGCATTTTCTGTGATTCTCGGCACACTGGTATTGCAAGGGTTGTCATTACCTTGGGTTATTAGACGAGTGAAATTAGCGATGAAGTGATGCGTGATATAGAACAAGAATTAGATTTAATGCATGCGCGATTTGAACGAACGACTATGGGTTAATTATTTCTTAGAATCAAATAACCACCAATATAAATCTATAACGCCAGATTTTTGATTGACCCCAGTTTTTTCTCTAATATTTTGCCAATGCTTTTCAATCGTTCTGTATGAAACCCCTAAGGCTTGTCCTGTTTCCTTTGCTGTTTTTCCATGAGCAGAATGTTGAATACACAAGAACTCTTTGGCAGAAAAATTTGTTTTTGGGAGTACTTTTTGTATAGAAACGTTAAATTTTTCAAGAGTAAATTTCTGACTTTGGATAATTTCATTGGCTTTTATGATATTGGGATCTGCAATATCATCGCCAGTAAATAATTGAATTCGATTGTTATGCATATTTTGCAGAATCTTTTGATTTTGTTTCAAAAAATTTTTTCGAAACAAATCTAAAAAATCTAAATTATTTAAATAATAAACCATTGTATTTGGGAAGCTCAAATTCGTTCCAAATCCACAGCAATCGAAATAGTCTTCACCCGCCTGATCAATGTAAATACGATGTTTAATATCAAAAGATTCAAAAATACTAATGTTTTCTAAATATTTTCCTGTTGCTGCTTTGGCTGGATAAGGAAGTTCTATATCACGAGAAAAACAAACAAATTTTGATTTGTTAACAGCAAATTCTTTTAGGGAAGGATAAGAGTCATTTTCTAAGTATGCTTTAGTAATTGATGCATTAGTATTGATTTCAAAGAATGTCCCATCAAAATAATATCGAGCATATTCAAAATAAGTTATAGGTGCATTTTCAAATAACTCTTTGCATAATTGGCTAACATCATCTCTGTGTTCGAGTATTTTTGACATTTTTGAGGTTATTTTCATCTTAGTATTACTGCCTCTAAATTTTTTTATTAAAGGCTAACAGTCTCCTTGTGCATAGTAATTTGCCAGCCTTGGTTTTAACGGGTTGGGATTATAAAGGCAAAAAGAAAAAATACTATTACTTGTATATCCCTTTTATTTCAATAAGAAGTGCCTGAGGTAGTTGGAATATAAATACGTATATTCTGCGTATTTTCAAGACAGATTTGCTCATTTAGGATGTCTACGACTCTTGTTTATAAGGAAATTTAAGTTGTGGATAGCATTTTAGAAGTTCTCGAAACGGAAGTTTTTAATGAAAATGTAAAAACTAAATTAAGTGAAATACTTAATTTTAGCGATGAAGATAGTGATGGTTACAAATCATTAGAATATTTGATTGCCCAGTTAGTTTTTAAAAATGAAAAATATCTAATAGATAAGTTGTTATTTACAATTCACCTAGCAAAAAAGAATGTCAAAAATAATGTAAATAAAACAGCAGCTTTAATAATTTTTTTGGAAAAAATGATGGTAAAAATTCAGAATTTTAATTCTGAATTAAATGAAATTCTTTTTAAAGAATTAAGTTTAGCCAAAGAAATACTTAAAAAAATAGTTCAAAGTATTCCAGTGAAAGCCTTACAGGGCGATATGACTTTATTTAGAAATTTAAAAGGATTAGATTTATTAAAACGAGTGAAGCCTTATCATGAATGGCGGCGCGCAATTAATGATGCTGGGTTATGGTTATTTGATAAAACAAGTACTACTGCTCCTAAAAATAGTTGTGAAGCGATAGATTATGCAGGCAATAAATTAAAAGGAATTAATTTTGCTTCCCAAGATTACTTAGGTTTATCTTCTCATCCTAAAATCGTAGAACTCGGAAAAAAAACGATCGAAGAATATGGTGTGCATAGTGCAGGTTCTGCGGTTTTATTTGGAAATACAAAATTTTCTACTCAATTAGAACAGACTATTTCTAAATTTTTAGGATACAACTATACCGTATTGTACCCAACAGGGTGGGGTGCAGGATTTGGGGTAGTTACTGGGTTGATAAGGCCGAGTGATCATGTTGTGATGGATCGTTTATCTCACGCCTGTCTTCAAACGGGTGCAAAAGCTGCAACTAATAAAAGACATTATTTTTCACATCTAGATAACCAAGAAGTAGAAAAAATATTAAAGAAGATAAGAACAGAAGATAAAAAAAATGCCATTTTAGTTGTAACAGAAAGCTTGTTTTCTATGGATTCAGATTCTCCTAATCTGGAAGTGCTCCAAAAAATTTGTAAAAGTCATAGTGCTTTTCTATTGGTGGATATGGCGCATGATTTAGGGTGTATTGGAGAAAAAGGTTTAGGTAATCCAGAAATACAGGAGATGATTGAAAAAATTGATATTGTTATGGGGAGTTTTTCAAAAACATTTGCTTCTAATGGTGGGTTCGTTTGCACAGATTCAAAAGCCGTTTTAGAGTATCTATCGTTTTTTAGTAATCCACGCACTTTTTCAAATGCACTTTCCCCTGCACAAGCAGCTTGTGTTAATGAAGCATTTTTGATTGTCCAATCGCCAGAAGGTAAAAAACTTAGAAAAGATTTACTAGAAAGATCGCTTTACTTAAGAGAAAAATTAAGTAATTACGGTTTAAAGTGTATTGGTAGTCCATCAGCAATTATTCCCGTTGTTATCGGTGATGAAGGCTTAACGAGAATTCTGACTCGACTATTAGCGGATCATGGAATCATTACTAATATTGTGGAGTATCCTGGAGTTGCTAAAGGAGCAGCAAGATTAAGAATACAGATCATGGCTGGTCATACTTATGATGAATTAGATTTTCTGGCTAAAAAAACTAAAAGCTGTTTGGCGCAAGCAAAATTAATTTTATCTACGATAAAATCAGATATCAATCTATTATCTGAAGATACTATATAAAAAATAGTAGAAGAAGAATTTGAGTTAAGATCAGAGTTATAATTTTTATGTTCCTAAAAAAAGAAATTCAGGGCGAGTCACATAGCTTTGAATTTCTTGTCAGTTAAGAAGATATTATTTTCTGAAAACTTCCCCATCGTGCATGATGAATTTTTCCGTCATGAACGGCTTGTTTCAATGCGCAGTCGGGTTCGTGTAAGTGTTGGCAATTATGAAATTTGCAATGCCCAAGATATTCTCGAAATTCAATAAAGTTTTCTGCAATTTGTTCTGCTGGCATGTGCCATAATCCAAATTCTCGAATGCCAGGTGCATCAATTAGTTTTCCGCCACTGGGGAAATGATAGAGTCTTGCTGTAGTTGTTGTATGTTTGCCTTGTTCCCATTGAGAGAGTTGCCCTGTTGCAATAGTTTCTTTAGGAAGAAAAAAAGAAATCAAAGAAGATTTCCCCACGCCCGATTGCCCCAAGAAAATGCTGGTTTTATTTTTTAATAAATGTTCAATTTCATGTAATCCTTCTTTTGTTACTGAGCTAGAAAAAATAACGACGTAACCTAAATTTTTATAAATATCTAATAATACTTGGGTTGATTTTTTTTCAGCAGGAGTGAGAAGATCCGTTTTATTAAAAATAAGAATAGGTTGAATCGATAATTTTTCTGCAGCGACTAAATAACTGTCGATAAGTAAAGACGATAGTTTTGGTTTGGTGGCTGACACAATAAAAACTTGATCAATATTGGTTGCAATGGGTTTTATTGAACCGTGTTTGTCAGGGCGACCTAATAAATTACGGTGAGGATATTTCGCTGTGAGAACACCGAGATCATGAGGTCCTTTCCGCCATAAAACTTTATCTCCTACGGCTAATCCTTCAATGTTTTGTCGTAACAAGCAATGATGGTTTTTTCTTTGAGGATCTTCGACTTCTGCATAGCGACCATGAAATGCGACTAGCAATCCTTCTTCTTCGGGACCTAATTGGTGGAATTCAGTGTCAGTAAGTTCAGGGGAATGCTTCGCTTTATGTAAGCGATCTTGCTGGTTCTTTTGGATCCGTTGCGTTTGATGTTGGGTGAGGTGACGTTTTGACATATACTTGCAAGTTACCAAGGAACTTCGAGAGAAACAATGAAAATTTACTTAGTCGGTGGGGCTGTTCGGGATCGCTTATTGGGATTACCCGTTAAAGAACGAGATTGGGTCGTTGTGGGTGCAACCCCTGAGCAAATGCTAAAACAAGGGTTTAAGCCTGTTGGGAAAGATTTCCCGGTTTTTTTACATCCAGAGACAGCAGAGGAATATGCTTTAGCGCGTACTGAACGAAAATCTGGAAAAGGATATACAGGATTTGAATGTTATGCTGCAGCAGACGTCACATTGGAACAGGATTTGTTACGACGTGATTTAACGATCAATGCCATGGCAGAAGATGAAAATGGCTGCATTATCGATCCCTATCAGGGTCAAAAAGATTTACAAGATCGAGTATTGCGACATGTTTCGCCTGCGTTTACAGAAGATCCTTTACGTGTTTTGCGATTGGCACGATTTGCTGCTCGCTATGCGCCACTCTCTTTTACGGTTGCTGAAGAAACGTTGCAATTATTATTAGCCATCGTGAGAAATGGAGAGCTTGAACATTTAGTGCCTGAGCGAGTTTGGTTAGAGTTAGATAAAGTATTAGGTGAAGCAGATCCAGAAGTATTTCTTCAAGTGTTACGACGTTGTGGTGCATTAGCGGTACTCTTTCCTTCCATTGATCGTTTATATGGTGTTCCTGCCAGTGCGAAATGGCATCCAGAAATTGATTCAGGCATTCATTTAGAATTGGCATTAAAGACGGTTTCAACTTTGACGACTGATAAAGTCGTTCGATTTTCTGTGTTGCTTCACGATTTAGGAAAAGGAGTAACACCCATCACGGAATGGCCAAGTCATAAAGGTCATGATGTAGAAGGCCTTCCTTTGATTGAAGAATTTTGTGATCGCTATCCTGTGCCAAAAGAATATAAAAGGTTAGCTTTGCTCGCGTCACGCTATCATATTTTGGCGCATCAATGTGAAGAGTTAACGCCAAAAAAAATATTAGAATTATTTAAAAAATTAGATGCCTTTAGAAGACCACAAACATTGCAACAGTTTTTATTAGCATGTGAAGCTGATGCACATGGGCGCGCGGGTTTGCAAGATCGCACGTATCCACAAAAAGAGTATTTAGAAGGTGCTTATCAAGCAGCAGCAAAGGTTTCTGTGCAAGAGATTATGGATGCAGGTAAAGAAGGTCCTGCCATTAGTGAAGAGTTACATCGAAGAAGAATCAGTCAGATCAAAAATTATTCAAAAAAAGCTTTTAAAATTTAATCAATTCGTTTACTGTATTGAACTTGACCTTTCTAACCTTTAAGGTTAATATTATTATGAGTAACGAACCAAAATACTGTTTAAAAGACTTACAAAAGACCTTCGATAGGCCCGTGAAGCTGAGAATGACTCAGACTGCCATCCAGACGCAGTATGACCTTCATTTCAAAGATGAAGATGTTGTGGCCGCGATACAAGCCTTATCGGAAGGTGATTTTTATAAGAGTATGCAACCTATAAATTTGGAATTTACAGCTTGGCAAGATGTGTATAAATCAAAATTTAAAGGTGTGAGACTTTATATTAAGTTTCAAGTAGATAGCCGCGGAGCGGTCATCATTTCGTTTAAGGAGCAATAGTTATGAATAAAGAGCATTGTCCATTTTGTGGAAATAAAACGTATTATCACCAGGTAAAACCAATGACTTTAAATTATAAGAAAGAAAAAAAGATTACATTGGATCAGCCTGGATATTGGTGTGACAGTTGCAAAGAAGGAGTCATTGGTGGGCAAGATCGCAAAGCGACACAAAAGCAACTACAAGCGTTTCGAGCGAAAGTAGATGGTTTGCTATCCCCTGATGAAATCAAAAAAATCAGAAAAAAATTAAAATTATCTCAGAAACAAGCGTCAGTATTATTTGGTGGAGGTGTTAATGCATTTAGTCGCTATGAACAGGGAGAAATAGCAATTTATCGTGCAACTAGTCAGCTATTAAAAATACTGGATAAACATCCGGAGCAACTTTGTGAAATTGTTGAAAATAAAAGTGTTTCACAAAAACAAAATACTAATAAGGGTGCCATACATGATATGCATAGTAAGAAAAAGCTTTTAGGTGCCAGAAAAAGAAACTCTTCTCAAAAAAGGTCTCATAAAAAATTAGCTGCATAATTTAATTAGTAGACGCTAGTATTTTTAATATATTGCAAATAAATCGTCGTATCATAGGAAGCTCATATCGGACATCTATAAGCGCGCTATAGTTGCCCGATAATATGAAGAGCGTTACTTCCCAAGGTCCAAAAACACTAGTACATTGAATGTGGTAAAAGACGTAATTTTTACTATTTTTTTACTTTCACTTCATTTAAAAATCGTTTTGTTGCTTTTAATAGGCGAGCAGATGATTTCGGTGGATTCAGGAGTACTTTTACAAAAGCTTTACGATCTTCGAGAGACAGCGGTATTATTTCAGGCTTTTTGGTCATGCTGTTCAACACTTCTTGCAATGATAAAGTCATATCTTAAATTCTCAATTAGGTTAGTGGCATTAAATTATATCTTAGACTAAGGTCCTTTCCAATTAGTAGAACCAGATTGACTAGAGCGGTTATAAACTTTGATGACGATTTCTTAGGTTTTTATAAAGACCCAAGTCAATTTATGGTTTATTTTTTTAGTTATCAGAATAATTCTTTCTAAAAATCTTCATGTAAAGAGCAGTCATATTTTATGAGATGAGTATCATAAAATATACGTATTTGATGCGTATATAAAACAAAGTTATTTTAATTTATTCTGAAAAACCTAAAAATAAACAGGAAGATTAGATCATGCAAGGTTATTCTGAATACGAAGCTGCACTAAAGAGCAGTCGTGCTGATTTTGGAGATGCGCTCAAACCATTTTTTGCAGAAAATGATAGAAAAACATTAATGCTTTTTTGGATTAATTTTTCTTCTAATGGTGTTGGTATGACAGAACCTGTGGAAGGATGGATCCATCGAGCAGGTGAAAATTGTCTAAAACTTGGATTTGAGAAATTAGGTAAATATTTATGTGAGCATGCTGCTCACGAAGCTAATCATCATCATATGATGATAAAAGATACTAAAAAGTTAGTAGATACTTGGAATGAAATTTATAACCCTAAAATGGATGCTAATGAATTGTTACGGCGCCCATATAGAGAATCTGTTATGAGATATCGTTTGTTGTTCGATAATTATGTAAATAGTGAAACACCATATTGCCAAGCTGCTATGGAATATGAGATCGAAAATTTATCATGTACCTATGGTGTGGAATCATTAAATCACGTTGCAAAAGTTCTTGGTAAAGATTTCTTAGAGCAATTAAGTTTTTTATCTGAACATGTAAAAGTTGACACATGGCATACTGAGTTAAATAAAAAGGCCATAACAGGTCTCATAGAGTCCCATCCAGAAACATTACGTCATTTAATAGAGTCTGGGCAACAAGTATTGAAAACTTATTCTGGGTTTTTGACAGATTGTTATTATTTGTCCGTGTCTAAATAGACAGAATTTAATTCTTTAGTAAAAAAAAGAGTTCAGGAATTGGTGAAAGAGTTTAACTTCTTCTGCTAAGACGGAAGGTTCCTTTTGTTTTTAATAAAAATTCTCAAGTCATTTTTTAATTTTTTCTGTTTTACCCTGGATCAATAATGATAGAAGAAATGAAAATAAATTGGGATATCATATTCCCTTATGATGAATCTCAGAATTCCACGATAGAAGAATTGCGAAAATTAAGAGGAAAAATATTTTACGAAGATGGATTAAAACCACATTTTAAAGTAGCAGATAATAAATACTATGATGATGATAAATTTGATTTTAGTTGTTACCACATTCTTGCTCGAAGTTCTGATTTCAAAATAGTTGGTGCGATACGTGTGTTGCCTATGGCAAAACAAATTGGTTGCGTAACCAGTGAGTTAATCGGCATTGAAAATTTTAATAGAGTTATTATGGAGAATTTTAGTTGTTGCAATGATCTTGCTGAAATAAGTCGATGGATAGTGGCACCAGATTATAAAAATTCAAGAGTTAGTACTTTGCTTGTATCCGGTGCCTTGGCGTTAGTAGACTGTTTGGGTTGCATTGGATTTGGAAATGCAGAAAGAATCGAAGAGCTGTCGTCTCTTTTTGGAGCTGTACTTTTTGAAAAAGATAAGATTTATTTTTCTCAAAAATTTAATGCCAATATTCAAGTTTTTTACGCTGATTTAAATCGTCGCTCTCATTTTGCTTTACGTCAAATTTCCAGAATGAATGATATTTTAAGGTTGTCAATCGTGATCAAAGATAAAATTTACAAGGGTGTTTAAAAAACACATTTAAAGTTTAAAAAAGTTGTTTTTTAGGCTATCAATACTATTTCAGGATTTAATCTGGTAATTATAGGTGACTAAAAACTTCTTTAGTCACCTACGTTCAAAGGCCAGCATCTTTTAAATTGTAATTTTTAAGTCCGTTATTCTGATTTTTCCTTCTTCTAACAATTTTGCAGGATCTTTAATTTTTGTAATTGTAATATCCTCTTGTCCTGTATCAAAAACTCTAAAAAATCGAAATCGAGCACCTAATCTATGCATGGTTCCCCATTGATCATGAGAAACTTCAAATTCTGTTTTATCTGCAGTAATAGTTGCTTTTACTTCAATCACACGTTCTGGTTTCCCTGTTTTGCTAATGACAAAATCATAGGGTTTGCCACTTTCAGTGGTTTTGTTACACCACTCAACTTGTATTTTCATGGGCTTTTGCTTGGGATCGGTGCCTGATAAATTAAAGCCTTTCTGTGTTTCGGTAAGTTTAAACGAAGGATACTTTGTTTGATAATGTTTCATTAACATTAAAAACACAGTTTTTTCGCCTAAAATTCCCACTTGATGTTGTATATAAGCATCGAGCGTGAGTGTTTTTAATGTTGGTTGTGCAGATGTTTTTTGTGAGGGTTTAAAAGTAAAGTAGGAAATTGTCCTGGTTGAATTTCTATTAGGCTCGAGTCGAGTTGGATTGCTTTGAGGATTAATATTTGCTGCCAAGTTATTATTTGAATTTCTTGAAAGAGGTTGTTGAGGAGGTAAGTTGTGATTTGCATTTCTTGAAGCAGGTTGTTGAGCAGGCAAGTTAATTTTTTGTGTAGATAATGGAGTCGTAGGATTCGGTGATGGTGTGGTAACGGACGATGTCGTAACGATAGAGCTTTCATTATCTATAGCAGAGGATTTTTCTAAATTATTTTCTTGATAAGATTCATGTGTTTCTATGACAGGAGCAGTATTAGAATCACTGAATGCATTTGTTCGAGCCCATCTAAGCACTTTATTTCTAAGAGTTTTAATACGTTCTTCATCTATTGCTTGTTCTTGATACCAATCTTTTAATTCATTTTCAGCTAGATAAATTAAGGGTTGTAAATCACGAAGCTCAATCGATAACCCTAAAATTTGATGAATAGCTTCAGAAAATAAGGCTTTATTTGATTCTCTATCATAATAGTTAATGAAATAAACTACGTTTTTATAAATATGGAGCCTTACGGGAGGACCATCTCCATTGCCAAAATCTAGTAGAATTTGGGCTGCAGAAATAAAATTATAAGGCTTTAGTCGCTCATACAAAGTTCTTAGTAATTCATCCGGTTTTTTTTCGCCTCTTTGTAATGCTTCTGAGTAGGCAATAACTGCTAAGCGATTATACAATCTCTCTTTGGGAACGTCGTGAGGCCTGGCTCCCATTACAATAGGTAACAGTTGTTCAACCTGAAATTCTCGTATTCCAAACCACGCAGATAATTTAGACATTTCAGAAGCGGTTAATTTAGGGAATCGTTTTAACAATGTTTTTGCATAGCCTGCTGAACCTAGTATTGGGGCATTTAAATAAAACAAATTGCGTGTGGGATGTAATGTATTATCTCTAGCAGGTAAGGAACCGTTCCAAAGTTTAATACTTTCTTTATCGGAATTACTTAGAGTAGTTTCTAAGGCGGCTAAATATTTTAATATCGCTGAATAACGGTTTAGGCTGGAAGAGACAGAAAGTGAATTTAAATGGGCCAATATTTCTAAGCATTCTTTTGCTGTTAACGCTGTTTTAAATCCAAAATATTTTTCTTGTTCGGGTGTCAGTTGCGTATGTTCTATGGTTGCAATTGGCATGGTTTGTATATCTGTGCCAATGTATTGAAGCATGCTAGGAGCAAATAAATTTTGAATATTGATTTTTTTGCCGCTAGAGTTTTTACAGGGTGTTTCTCTCACAATAAATTGTAAATAAGTTAATTGAATCGGTATTGATTTGAGGCCAAGGGAAATAAGCCTTGATGACATATTGAGAATTTTTTGCCATTCTTTCGCAATCAATTCCCAAAATATAGCAGCATAGTTTTCATTAACTAGATGGTCAATAAAATCGATTGTCAAAAAATTCTCTATTGAGAAGTCTGGTAGTGCTTTCCATTTCTGATATCCCATAGGCGGAATGTTTTCTTCTCGTTTCAAGTACTCTAAATAATTTTGCATGTTGGGAAAAGTTAATAATTCAGCTTTATTGCAGTTATTAAAGAGACGAAATTTAATGTCGCTAGCGGCACCAAACGCTATAAAAAATTCTTTCCAAGACTGTGGTGAATCGTCTTTTT
>JAFEDO010000156.1 GCA_018241565.1 Pseudomonadota bacterium | reverse complement strand
TACAATTAGTGAATATTCCTAAAACGGCAGATATTCAAGAAGGTGATTTTTTAGTGACTTCAGGATTAGATCGACGGTTTCCACCGGGTTACCCTGTGGGTACAGTAACTGCTGTACATTCTGAACCAGCTGATCATTTCACACATATTGAAATAACGCCCAGTGCTCATTTAAATCGTAGCCGTCTCGTATTATTATTGTGGCCGAATGAAAAAACGACGGCATCCGTGAGTACCAGTTCATTATTAAAAGAATTACAAACGCAGAATAAATCATGAAGAATTTTAACAGTATCCTATTTATTATTTTCACTTTTTTAATCGCAATGATTTTGAGTATTTTACCTTTGCCAACATGGGCTACTTGGTTTCGACCTGCATGGGTTGTTTTAGTTTTAATGTATTGGGCAATCGCATTACCTTATCAAATTGGTATTGGTTGGGCGTTTGGCCTAGGATTGGCATTAGATATATTAGGTGGTTCGGTATTAGGGCAGCATGGATTAGCATTATGTACAGTTGCTTATATTGGTATTAAGTTACATAAACAAATTCGAATGTATTCATTTTGGCAACAATCGGCAGCCATTTTTTTCATCGTCATGCTTTACCAATTTTTGATAGCTTTAGTTCAAGGCATATTAGGTCAAGCTTTTTCAATATACTCATTCTGGATGCCAGCGATAACAAGCGGTTTATTATGGCCGTGGATATTCATTTTATTGCGCGATTTCCGACAAAGATATGTTGCACTTACCTAATATTTATTTAGCTTCTTCATCTCCTCGTCGCCAAGAATTATTGACTCAGATTGGTGTTACATTTGAATTATTACCCGTATCCATTGATGAAAATAAAGCTGTTCATGAGTCTCCTCTAGAAATGGCTGAACGTTTAGCTTTATTAAAAGCAGGAGCGGGTTGGCAGCATTCCTTACGAAAAAAGAATTTGCCAGTGTTAGGCGCAGATACGATTATTGTTTTAGAGCAACAGGTGTTAGGAAAACCCATCGATCGCAAGGATGGTATTCAGATGCTGAAACAATTGTCGGGTAAACAGCATCAAGTGATTACAGCGATTGCTATTATTCTTAATGAGACAGTGAAAACAGAAATTTCGACAACGAAAGTATTTTTTCGAGAGATGAGTGATGCTGAGTGTGAAGCCTACTGGGAAACCGGTGAACCATGTGATAAAGCCGGAGGGTACGCAATCCAAGGGCTAGGTGCCATGTTCATTTCAAAAATTGAAGGTAGCTACTCTGGCGTTGTCGGATTGCCTTTATTTGAAACTTCAAAATTACTAAAAACTTTTCACGAAAAACTCATTTGAACTTGAATGAGCGTCGCTAATATATGATCTTGAGTGTCCAGCATAACCATGGGCAAATTCGCATAAGCTGAATTGAGCGATTTGATATACCGATCGTTGCCATCTAATAAAATTTGCTTAAATAAAGGAGTTTTATTTCCTTTTAAAAGTACTAAACCAAAACTGTGATCTTTGGGTGTGAGTTCAGGATCAAATATTAATAGAGATCCTTCAGGAAAATTAGGGGTCATGGATTGGCCTTCCATTTTTAACGCAAATAGTGGTTGATTGGGTGAGCCATTTATCGTGATCCATTGAACGGTTTCTGGATCTAATACACGTTTTTTGTTTCGGCACCAGTCAGTGGCATTCTTCCAAGATAAGATAGGAATATTCAATGGCTTAGGAGGTAATGAGTTTTCAAAAACCATGCCAGCGTAGGGTAGCGGTTGTTCTCCAATTAATTGACTGACACTAATCGAGAAAAAATCGGCGATAGGGGCTAAGGTGGTCAATGTGGGATTACTGATTTTATTGCTGCGTAATCGATTGAGCGTTGGAATTGGGATCCCTGTTTTTCTAAATAAATCGGAAACATCGACTTTATGATGTTCCATCAGTTTAGTTACAATTTGAGTGATCTTTTTGCTGCGTGCTTTGATTGTCGCTAAATCTGCCACGTTGTTTTTCATTTTCATGTCCTTGTTCATGTCTTGCTAGGGTGAGTGGATTCTACCAAAATTCATAAAATATTAAATAAACAAAAATAAAATAATTTATTATTATTTTTATAATTAAATATTGATCTGTGCAAAAATTTATGATTATATGATCAAAAATTACATAGGGAGTGTGATCATGATAATCAGATTAGAACAATTCAATTTGAATGAAGCCATTCAGTCTTACAACAAAACTGCCAAAAAGAAGGTTCCAGAAGACACGCATTTTGATTTCCTATTTTTTACTTTGTTACCGAAAGTGAATCAGATAATTGAGGGGATCAATACATCAAAATCTTTATTTCGTTTTAATGCGCACGAATTAAGAGCGCTTCAAAGACAAAACGAGCATATGAAAAAACTACTGGAGTATTTAAGCAAAAAAACTTTTGATTCTGATGAATTTGATCGAAAAAAATCTATGGGAGCCGATCTTAATTTGGTACAAACAGTGAATAAGAAAATTGGATTTTATACATGGAAGGATAAACAAATAGAGTACTTAACTTTATTACCCATCAAAATTTCTAAAAAAGAATTAAATGTAAATCCCGAGCAAGCACAATGTATTAACAATATGAAAGAAAAATGGGTGTTTTGTGAGCATACTCATCATGCATTGTGGAAAATCGTGTCGCGTGATCTCCCAATGTTAAGGAATTATCATCAAGGATTTTTAACAAATCGTCCGAAATCCAAAAAAATTCCAAAACCGATTTATGCAGAATATGTTAAGTATTGTGAAAGGATATTAGAACAGTCTGAGAAGCTTAAACACTTTGCCATTGAAAGTATGTTAGTTCGGTTAGAAGAATTAGCGAGTTCTGATTTTCAAGAATGTGATCCTTTGTATTATTACATTAAAGAGTTAAAGAAAAATAAATTCCTCGATAAAAAAATGAAATTGCCACCAACTGTCGATCCATTGAGTGCTAATTTGTTTTATAAATTTCATACCTATATTCATCAGCATGGTAACGTTTCAGAAAAGAATCGCTTATATGCATTACCTTGGTTTAAAGAAAAAGGATATTTAAGAACAAAAAATTTTAATAATGGAACAGGAAAAATAATTGTCCCTGAGAGCATGTCACCTTGGATGCCTGGGAAATTAAGTTTGCTTTTATCGAAATATCCCAGGTTATTTCCAAAACACGCAGCTAGAAGACAATTAATCATAGATAATCAGTATTTATTTGCTTATTTGAAAATGAGTAAGCATCAACAAAATCCAATTGATATTCCAAATGCCATTGAATTCTTGAGGAGTGGGTGTGAAAAGTTAGATTTGGTCAAAAAATCTCAAGATGATCTTCAGAAGAAAACAGTATTGCGTAAAGATATGTTGGCGTTAAAAATGAAATGTTTTTTAAATGAGCAAAATACAAAGCTTCTACTTCAACAGTTGCAATTTATGGAGCAGTTTATAGAACATTTAACAAAAATAAATAAAACGCCACGGGCTATCATTTTAAATTATGAACAATCACAGATATTGAAATTATATTACGAGGATTTAAAAGTCAGAGTAAAAAATCATACGGAAGAAAAATCCCTTAAACCCAGATGGCGAGCTTTGAAAAGACAATTATTGCCGCTATTGAGTTTAAATCGAAACTTTTTGGTAGTTGATAATATGGCGCAAGGCAAAGAAGTTTCTGAAATCGATTTTAAGGAGTTACTGGAACAGTACCAGTGTGATTTATCTTGTCAATCAACTCAAGCTGCTGCTTTACGAGAATTGATCCAGCCACTCTTGGGCAATATTTTAAGAAATTTTTTGCAAGAGCTTGAGCTTTCTCTTTTTTCTTTAAGGGGAAAAAATGCTTTCAAAAAGCACGCTGAAAAAATATTCAATTATTACACTTTTCTGGAGCAATTTTGCCAGCCATTTCCCAGTGAAATAATTGCTAAAAAGTTAAATAAATATGTCTTGAAATACTTTGAATTTTTGACGCACACAAAGACAGAAAACCCAGAAGTTATTGAAATCATGGGCGTTATGGAAAGTATTCTCAGCAGAATTGCTAAAAACCATTCTGTTTTAGGCGAACCCATTTTGAATTTAATAAATGAATTAAAAGAGATGTATTCAAATGGTTCTTGGTTAATTGGAAAAACAAAAGTACAAGCATGGCGTGCGTTACTCAATGACCAGATGAGACAGCGTAGTTTTGAAAAAGATGTTTCTAGATTAGATGATTATATTTTCTCATTATTTTTAAATGACCCCGGATTTTCTTACAGTCCAGCAAGTGTCGAAATTTTACGTTCGATCAGGGATCAATTGGTTGAACAATCGACGACTAGTTTGAGTAGCCTTGATCTAGAAAGATATAAATATGCCTTGATAGGGTACGATGAAAAACATTCTGTTGTCGTAGATTTAATTGTATTAAGTGCAAAAGCGCATATTAAACAAAATCAGTTAAAGCAAAACTCTCTAAATCTAGAACCTTCAAAAAATACGACTGAATTAAGTATTTCAGCGATGCAGACATTACGAAAGCACGAAAAAACAAAGCATTGTCAATTTTTATTCGGGATTGGAAAAAATAAACGAGGATTGTTTACACAATTTTTTGAAAATAGTGGGGATCTGAATACTCCTAGACGCCACTATCACACGATTTAGGGAGAAAAAAATGACTATTCTTGAAAAACTTAGAACCGAGCTTACTCAAACAGTTATTTCATATTCACGAAAATTAACTATAACAAAAAAAATTGCTCAAGAAGTGGGGGATTTGTTAAAAATCATCAGTTCTAGCCAAAGTGCGGTTGAATTGCATCGGGATATCAAAAGATTTTTACCAAAAATGGGTGGGGCTCGTTTTATCATAGATTTTAATGGGTTACGACGGAAGGTTTTGGCCATCCTAAATAATCCAAACTACGATTTGTTTCGGTTGCTTTTCGTTGAGAACACCGAGATGCGGAATGAAATGCATTTGCTCAAAGTAAAAGCGATGACTCCAAAGCTAGAACCTGAATCATTAAAACCAATGACGGATAGATTAACAGCCCTTGAAAATAGTTTGCAGGGATTACAGCAGCAAAATCTAAAATTGGCGACCGAAAATAAGTTGTTATGTGAACAATTAACTTTACTAGAGCAAGGCAATAAAACTTCGATTCAAGAAAAAGGAAAGTTAGAAGCTTCCTTAGACGAGTTACACACCAAATACCTTGGTAAAGTTGAAGAATGCCGAACGTTGAGAGAGGAATTAAAAGCGCTTACAGGAAAAGAAGTAGCAGCGGAAGCTTTAGTTTCTAGTAAGAGCTAAGGTTTTTTCCAGCTCTTTTGCTAATTGTTTTTGCGTTTCTTCACTTAACGCCATGTCATTTTGGTCAGTTAAATAAAAAATATCTTGTATACGTTCATCTAACGTTGTGATTTTTGCCATGGGTAGACGTAGGTGTAATTTCACAAATATTTGGCTGATGGTAGCGAGTAAACCGGGTCGATCTGAGCTAATAACTTCTAATAAAGTGTGGTTGTGTATGAGATCTTGTGTAAATTTAATTTGAGTGATTTTATGGAATTGCTTGAGTGGATGATGAATACGTCTAGAGCCTAAGCGAGGAATTTCTTTTAATTCATTTTGAATCAGTGATTTACTCAGTAAGTTCATACGTTCTTCATCATAGACAGGTTGATTGTCGGTACCCAACACAATAAAAGTACTTAAGTGGTAATTTATTTTTGTCATAAAAACACGTGATTCTAAAATATTTAAATGGTGATTCGCAATCAAGGTGGTATTTCTTGCGAAATGTGAATCATCCAATTTGCCATAGATAAAAATTTCAGTAGCACCTTGCGTGTGATGTTGTTTTATTTGCACAATAGATTGGTTTTTCGTGGGTTTTTGATCCAGCACTACTTGAGCATGCCAAGCAATATTACCTGGAGATTCACGAAGAAAATAATTGTCAGGTAATGTTTTCCAAAACTCATAAATCATCGCCCGAGTAAAAGCGTTAATCTTTAGTAACTGATAAGCTTGAATTTTTTTAGATTGAATACTTTCTTTGACATTAATTGTTTTATTTTCTTGCGTGAGCAAGTCTTTTGTAGAGTTATACAATTTCCTAAATAATTTATCTTTCCAACTGTTCCATAAATTGGGATTGGTTGCACAAACATCAGCAACCGTATGCAAATACAGATAATCTAAATGCGTTTGATCTTGAATTTGATCTGTAAATTCTTTCACGGTTACAGGATCAAATATATCTTTACGTTGAGCAGTGCTTGACATCAGTAAATGATTTAGTACTAACCACACGGCTAACTCGATATCTTTTTTTTCAAATCCATGTCTCAAGCAAAACTTTTTTACATCTCGAGCACCTAGCTTGGAATGATCGCCTCTACGACCTTTGGCAATATCGTGGAAGAGGGCAACGATATAAAGAATTTCAGGTTTAGTGACCGTTTCCATAATATCAGCGCACAGAGAAAATGAACCTCTGTATTCGGGGTGAGTAAATCGACGTAAATTCCGGAGTAAAAATAAACTATGTTCATCAACGGTGTAAACATGGAATAAATCATATTGCATTTGACCAATGATGGCTCCAAATTCGGGAATATATTGACCGAGGATCCCATAACTTTTCATACGTCGTAGCTGTTCAGTCAGATTACTCGATTGTCGAAGCAGATTCAGGAATAGGGCAGTATGTGCGGGATTATGCCTAAAATCATCATCGATTAAATCTTTATTTTGATGCAAGAGTCGCATGGTATTGCCTCGGATCCCTTGAATTTCTGAATGTTCTGCCATTAACAAAAAGATTTCTAATAACGCGATAGGATGTTCACGAAAAACAGTATCATGTTTGACTTCAATGGCTTGATTATGGATTTGATAATATTGATTAATCGGTTGAATTTTGGTTGCGCCAGTTTGTAAATTTTCTCGAAACAATTGGATAGACATTTCATTGAGTGCTCGCACACTATTAAGGTTTCGGTAATACTCTTTCATGAATTGTTCTATGGCTAATTGGTGGAGCTTATCATGGTAACCAAATTGCTGAGCCAGAGTTTTTTGATAATCAAAAAGCAATCGGTCTTCCCGTCGGCGAGAATGATAATGCAAAACATAACGAACTTGCGCAAGAAAATCACGTTTTTCAATCAATAATTGATATTCTTCTTGAGTTAAAAATTTTTTTTGAACTAAATCTTCTAAAGAGTTTGCGTGAAGTAATTTTTTTCCAAGCCATCCTATCATATGGATATCACGTAATCCTCCAGGGCCGTTTTTTACATTCGGTTCCAAGTTATAGGCCGTTTGATTATATTTTTTATAACGCGAGGTTTGTTCATGACATTTTTCTAAAAAGAATTTCTGAGGTGACCAACAATGCAGAGATTCCAATTCGTTCTCTAACGTATCGAATAATGGTTGAGTACCTGTTAATAAGCGCATTTCTAATAAATTAGAAATTACCGTGGAGTCTTGTGAAGCGACAGCCAAACACTCAGATAAAGTTCGAACACTGTGGCTGATTTCTAAATCTATGTCCCAAGCGAATCGAATAAATTGCTCTATCCCTAATTGCATTTCTTTAGAAAATTCTGTTTGAGTCAAAATCAATAAATCAATATCGGAATAGGGATGTAATTCTTGACGGCCATAGCCGCCAATGGCAATTAAACAAAGTGAGTCAAATGGATCTAATCCACTGAGTGTCCATATTTTTTTGAATAAGTGATCGATGAATGTGGCTTTGTCTCTGATCAATTGACTGGCTGGTATACCAGAAATAAATTGCTTTTGTTCATATTCTTGAGCTTCTGCCAGCAATGCTTTAAAAGCTTTGATACAAGCCTTAGGATTGTTGAGATCGGTATGCGCGAGCGCTTCTAATGGCTCATGAAATTTTTTTAGAGTGTCGGGCATGGATCCTCGCTCTGAACAGGATTTATCATCTGTCATCCTGAGCGTCAGCGAAGGATCTCGGTGTTAATGCTGAGATCCTTCGGCTTCGCTCAGGATGACAGGTGATGCTCAGGATGACAATTGTTAATTTTTAAAATGTGAATATTCTTCTTGTCTTAATGTTAACACTTCAAATCCTGTTTCAGTGACTAAAATAGTATGTTCCCACTGGGCTGAAAGACTATGGTCTTTAGTAACGACAGTCCATTTATCGGGTAGAATTTTAATTTCTTTTCTTCCGGCATTGACCATGGGTTCTATGGTAAAAGTCATTCCTGGCTTTAATATTTCACGAGTGCCTGGTTTACCGTAATGTAACACTTCAGGATCTTCATGAAAGCCTCTGCCAATACCATGTCCACAGAATTCACGTACAACAGAAAAGAGGTTTTTTTCAGCGTGTTGCTGAATGGCAAATCCAATATCACCCAAATGTATCCCGGGTTTTACCATCCGAATGCCAAGATATAAACATTCTTGAGCAATCCGACAGAGATTTCGTGCTTGTATCGATGGGTTTCCAATGAAAAATATTTTGCTGGTGTCACCATGATAACCGTCCTTGATGACGGTGATATCAATATTCAGAATGTCACCTTCCTTCAATACGCGTTTGCCAGGAATGCCATGGCAAACTTGATGATTGACTGAAGTACAAATGGATTTGGGAAAACCACGATAGTTAAGCGGTGCCGGAATGGCTTTTTGTACTTCTGTTATATATTGATGGCAAATCGAGTTTAATTCATCGGTAGAAATGCCTGCTTTGACGTGAGGTTCTATCATTTCTAGGACTTCAGCTGCTAATCGGCCTGCTATGCGCATTTTGGCAATTTCTTCGGGCGTTTTAATTAAAATAGTCATCTGAGGTTCGCATAGTTTAAAGGGGGGCATCATACACAATTACTGGTAAAAACTCCAAGTTACAGTTATAAATAGCGAGTGTGATATTCATTGATTTAGCTAAGGAACGATCATGGTTGATGAAAATAAAGAGACTGCATTAGATGAACAGCCAGGCGACGAAAGTGCGGCAGAGCGATACGGAGAATTGAAACCCTTGGATTTAGATAAATTCTGGGGAGATATACAAAAATACGGTGTTTATTTCGATGATGCTGCCGTGCTGGAGCATTTATCTCGAGAACGATATCCCGCTATTCAAATTTTCAATCGTGGTGTTGCTGAGTCCGAAGGCAATGATTTCCCGGGTGAATTTATACGAGTGTATAAAGCAGGGAGTGGTTTAAGTATTTATATCTATGAATTTTGTATTTTTATTGGTGTTGGAGAAGATGCTCAAATGCCAGGTAGTCGCCAAGGATTATTGCTGGCAACTTTAGAAGAAGTCTTTGCAGATGTTTTACCAGGAGTAGGGTGGGGCGATAGTCGTATTGATTTCTCAGCAACGCATCGGCACTTGTCGGATCTTGCTTGGGTGGAAGGAAAGCGACATGGTATTGCTTTGGAATTTGAAGAAGCCCCTTCTCAACAAGCGGCTGATATTAAGCAACGTGTGGATCGACAGATTTCAGAAAAGAAACGATTTACATCTCAACCAAAATTACAAAATCGATAGCTTTGATGTAAAAGCCGCCTCAAGGTTATAGTCCATTACCCTGGTCGTCTCCTTACCTGTTGGTCAGCTTTTTCTTCTCTTTGTTTAGCTTCTTTAAGCAGGTTTTCTGTTTGTGGTGTTTTATAGGCTTCGGCTAACGTTTCTTCCTCTCCCGTTAATCTATTGGTTCTTGTACGGGCAGCTACTTCCAATCCCTTCCTTGCAGCTGCTTCAGCTGCATAATCTGATAGGTCAGTATTAGTTGTACGTCCGCTAGCGTCACGAGCGACAACGGTAACGTCTTTGCAGCCCTGCTCTTTAAGGATTTGCATGGCTAAATCAATCACTTTTTTATCATGCCCGAAGAAATTCAATCCTTTTCCGTAAAAGAGAGCGTCACGCAATTTATGCCCCAGCACAAGATCCATTCGTTCTTCTGGAGCTCCTTCTCGCGGTAAGATGGAGATGGATGAGACTTTTCCAGCTTTGTCATATTGAATTTGAAACTGGGTTTTGCCTATATGACCTCTATTGAACTCAGGGTGCTCAGTAAGAGCATCTTTGTTTTTTGCTGATTTTAAGCCTAATAATTTGGAGTCTAAAATGAATTGGGCTTCTCTCTCATGTTCTTTGCGAACTGCTGCATCGAAAGCTCCTAATTGAGCTGTTTTCTGAGTTTCAATAGTTGCGGTCAAGTCGTTTCGTTTTCTTAGCAGTTTATCAATCTCTTGTTTAGCGTGTGCTTGAACTGTCCCGTCAGACTGATCTCGCAAACCACAAGCCAACTTATAAGATTCTGAAGGGTTTAGATCTCTTGCGTTTATCTCTGCTAAATTTTGTTGTTCGGGATTGATGTTAAAGTCCTTTCTTAATCTTGCTTCAATATCGTCTAATATTTTTTTAGGTTCTTTAAAAGTTGCCTCGAGTCGCTCTCTTGAGAGCCTGTTACGAGCTGCCGCAACATCAAATTTATCAAGGCTTTCTCTTTCCCAAAAACCAATATCGCTTGCAGAAACAGCCTTATATTTTTCCGCAGCATTTAATAACTGTCCCATTTTATCGTCATATATACTGAAACCAAGAAAATCATTGTTGTTAAAGTTTTCTTTAACTGCTGCATCGAAAGCTTGTAACTTTTCCTTTCGAATTGCAGACAAGGCTTCTTTTACTTCGACTAAAGTATTGATTTGCTCTTGAGCATGAGCTTTGATGCTATCTTCAGACTTGCCTTCCAAGTTATAACCCACTTTATAAGATTCTGAAGGGGTTAGAACTCCCGCGTTTATCGTTTCTAAATGTTGTTCCGGGCCGATGTTTAGATCTTTTTTTAATTTTGTTTCAATATCGGCTAATATTTTTTTAGGTTTATCAAGAGTTGCTTCAAGTTCCTTTCTTATCTCTATGTTACGCTTCATTGCCATATCAAGTGCATCAAAACTTTCTTTTTTCCCCGGTACACGAATATTGCTTGGAGAAACAGCTTTGCACTGTTCCGCAGCAGCCAATGACTGTTGCAGTGTATCTTTATAAAGATTCTCGCTGGCTGCATCATCAAAAGCTCTTAATTGTTTTTCTTTAATATCAGATAATTGTTTTCGTCGGAGGTTCAAATCGTCTATTTGCGATTTGGCATATTCTCGGTTGGTCTCATCGAATTGGTTTTCTAAGTTATATGGTTCTAAAGGGTTTTTTATATGAGCTGTGCTTAAATCCTGGTTGGGTTGGATACCTAAGTTGGTTTTTAATTTTGTTTCAATATCGTCTAATATTTTTTTAGGTTTATCAAAAGCAGTTTCAAGTTTTTTTCTTGTATCTTTATTGCGTTCCATTGCAACATTTAGCTTGTCAGAGCGTAGTTCTTGTAAAAAACTAGTATCGCTTGCAGAGACAGCTTTATATTTTTCCGTAGCAGTCAATGACTGCCGCAGCGTATCTTCATATTTTTTAAACTTGAAGAAATCTGGATGAGTAAATTTTTTTAGAGCTGTATCGTCAAAATTATGTAATTGTCTCTCTTTCTCGTCGTTTATTTCTTTTCTCATCGCGACAACAGCGTGAATTTTTGATAGAGCGTGCGCTTTCACTTCGTCTTTTTCCAGACTTTCTTCCTCATTATTACTTTGAAGAAGGAACTCATCGTCTTTTGGTTCAATACCTTGCAGAGATTGAAACCCATATGCCTTCATGTAATCCTGGGTTGGAGCAATTTGGTCTTCAGTGATGTCCGCTAGATCTGCATTGGGTGGCAGTTGAAGTTGTTGTCTTAGGTTATCTTCTACTTTTTTTAGTGCCTCGTTTTTGCCAGTGGTAAAAGCTGTTTCAATCAAGGTCCTGCTAACGGCATTCTCCTCTTTGGCACGAGCGTATGGATCAGCTCCTTCTCGGAGGCTGATCTCACTGGGGGAAACGGGAGAATACTGATTTGAAGCTAATTTTGCATCGATTGCAGCAATTGTTTTCTCATATTGCCCAATACCCAAAATGTCTTCGGAGCTGTTCGGAGTAATGGAAGAAGTGCCACTGGGCGTGCTTGTTGATAGCATCTTATAAGCGAATTCAGATATATTTGCCATAAATCACCTCAAAACCTCAAGAAAAATGGTCATGCTTTAAATATAGCCCCCAAATCTTAAGGGATTATTAACTAATCATTAAAAAGCATCATCCTGTTGTGTGAACCTGTAATCTTGTGCAAGCTTGTCATCCTGAGCGTCAGCGAAGGATCTCAGCGTTAACACTGAGATCCTTCGCTGACGCTCAGGATGACAAGCTCGCAACACTGGGTTGTTATCAAGTAGGGGAGTATAGCTAAATTTTCAATGAGAAAGGACTATTTATTTGAGGATTGTGTTGGGCCTCAGTCTATTGACCTTGGCCCACCACGAAGAAAGGTTTTATTGAACCATTTCTTTTAACTTCTTGAGAGGCTTAATTTTTACAACGTTACGAGCGGGCTTGGCTTTGAACATAGTTTCTTCGCCAGTGAAAGGATTGATACCTTTGCGCGCTTTAGTTGCTGGTTTGCGAACAACTTTCACTTTTAAAAGACCTGGTAAAGTGAATTCGCCGGCAGCATTTTTGCTGATGCTTCTTTCGATTTGGTTAGTGATTTGATCCATAACCGCAGCAACTTGTTTTCTAGAAAGATCAGTTGCTTCTGCGATCATAGTTTGTAATTGACCTTTGGTTAAAGGAGTCGTGTTCTTTTTAGTACGAACAGTCACCTTTGACGCAGTTTTTTTCACATTTTTCTTAGCAGCTTTAGCAGCCATTTTTTATTTCTCCTCTGGTTGAAAATCCCTTGCGGCGCGTACAATATCACAATCGATAGAATAGAAAAGCTTTTTTTAAAAAATTTTCATCGTGGGATATTTTGTGAAATACACTGTAATTTCCCTGATTTTTATGTTAAAGCTGGATCGTGAGTCTAAATGTGACAATGAAATTGGAGTGAGAAATGCCGACGTATTATGAAAAACACGTGTTTTTTTGCATTAATCAGCGTGGGGAAGGAAAGCAGTGTTGTCAAAATGCTGGCGCGCATGCTATGCGAGATTACATGAAAGAAAGAGTGAAAGAATTACAACGTCATGGAAAAGGTAAAATTCGAGTGAATACATCGGGATGTTTAGGACGTTGTGTAGAAGGCCCTATAGTTGTTATTTATCCAGAAGCAGTTTGGTATACCTATCATTCTCAATCTGATATCGATGAAATTATTGAACGACATTTAATTCATGGTGAAGTGGTAGAGCATCTGTTGTTAACCAATGAGTGATCGTATGCCTGCTACCTGTTGTTCATGAGCAGTGTCTTCAGAGGATGCTATGGTTTTGGCTGTTATTGTACTGTCAGGTAATGTTGTGTCTTCGGATGATGTCGTACCTTCAAGTGTTATGCAGCTTTTTAGAGGAGCCCAAAATGGGGTTGCTGCCGGTGGTGTGATATTTTGCAAAGTGGTTGAATGAAGATCTAATTCGTCTGAAGAGGGTATTGTAGCAGTTGCAGCTTCTAAAGGTGTTGTTTCTGCTTGAGTTTTGGTAAGTGCAGGGTTCTCGAATAATTTATCAAACTTTACTGCATCATCCGCATTTAAATGACGCTTTAACCTTTTTTTGAATGAGAGTGAACCGTATACCACCTTCCAATCATCGGGGGATCCTACTATCGAGTCATATATTGGGAAGATTTTATGAATGGCAAAACAAAGTTTAGCAACATGTTTAGTTTGTTCGGTTGCATTCTGCCTAAGTTCTAGCAATTCAAAGATAATAATATAAGGCTCAATGCCAAAAAATATTAAATCTTTGAGTATTTGTTTATTATTTCCAGTTAGGTAAGGGTTAATAATTTTAGTCATAATCCGACCGACTCTTTGCGAATTACCCATTTGAATAGCTTCATGTAATGGTTTCTGGTGACCTAATAATCGTGTAACTTCAGAAAAAAGATTTTTAAATTGCACCCAAACGGAATGTTCATCTGCAGCATCGTTTTTTTGGTGAAACTGTCCGTAAAATGAAGGAGTGTTTTTAATCCCAGTGATGATGATTTGTAAATGGTTGGCAGATTGAATGATTTTTGCTTTTGAAGTGGGTCTTCCTAATATTTCTAGAGGACTGAAATCTACCTTTAACACAGGGTTTATCTTTCTCGGAAATCCCCGTGTTATCAATGCTGATAACAGTTCAGGTTTTCTAATATAAGTTTTAGCTTTGTAGTCAAAGAAACCGAGTAATCGATTCATGAACCTCAAGTGCTCTGGTTTAATCCCAGGACCTTCTGTGTGTTCAAGTGCACAGATGGATGATCTTAACTGAGCCACCAAGCCTTCAAAATGCCATAAGTGGACTTTGACGTTCTCTTGGATACATCTTTGATGCGCCTCAACACTTAAAAAATTCCAAATTGCTACGTGAATGTCTGTTCGGTCATCAATAAGCACATAATATCGCGTATCAAAAAGAAGTCCGCTTTCATTCGTTTTTGGTAGGCCATTAATGTGCCTTAGTGTCATCATGACTTTAAGTTCTTCGATAGCGTCGTCTTCAAGGTCTGGATGGGCAGATCGACTTTGTGCATTGGCCATGTATTCAATCGCTTTTGCTTCACTAAAGCTATAGCCTTTTGGTTTGTCATGAAGCTCATCTGCATAACAACTTAAATCAAGGGTTACAGTAGCGTTTGTAATGCTCAATTCCTTTAATCTTTCTTCGAATTTTTCCTTCAGCATTATTAAAGTTGAGAAAAAATAACCATTCTGATTTTGAGTGGCATTGTAGTGTTCTATCCCCAAAGATTGGCGTGCTGAACCAGAAGTAAATTCGAAGTGAAATGATTTCGTAAAATGGTCACTGTTGAGGAGTCCAAACTCGAGGATTAAATGATTGATCAACCCGCCAGAGAGTTCAGCCATAGCTTGTTGACTGGCTCGATAAGCAGCTTCGGCACGTAATTGTGCCTCTTTGCTGGACCATGTTTCACTAGCGCTAGGGTTAGGGTTTGTTTTTTCTGCTTGGATTAATTCCTTGTAGTATTGATTTGAGTAATGTCGGTAAATATTGACATAATCTTTGTCGCCCATTTGTAGATTCAGCAGGCAACCATCACCGTCGAAAGCAATTTTAATCAATATGTGTCTAGAATTTTCAGGGTAATCCAACATATAAGGTGATATCCGGCAGAGGGACTTAAACTACGTATAACCCATTGAATTTACTAATATATCAAAAGCCATTTATGGGATCAAATATGGCAGAAGACTGTTCTTTACATTTTCAACGGTATTTTGAAAAACCTCCTTGTATCTTGCGGCCTGATTAGCTAGAATCGCCGCCTCTCTTTTTTTGGATCGAGATTTTTGGAGATAACATGAAAACCTTCGTAGCCAAACCGGCAACAATCACGCGTGATTGGTATATTGTTGATGCGACTGACCGAGTGCTCGGTCGGCTAGTAACTCAGATTGCAAGCAGATTGCGTGGTAAACACAAACCAACTTATACCCCTAATACAGATACTGGTGACCACATTATTGTGATCAATGCCGATAAAGTGCGTGTGACAGGTAATAAGAGTAAAGATAAGTTTTATCATAGACATAGTGAATTCCCTGGTGGAATCAAGTCTTTTAGCTTTGAAAAATTACAAGCCATTCATCCTACTCGCATCATTGAGATTGCGGTTAAAGGGATGTTGCCCAAGAATCCGTTGGGTAGACAAATGTTTCGTAAATTAAAGGTGTATGCGGGTACTGAACATCCTCATGCGGCGCAGCAACCTCAACAATGGGAAATAGTAGATTAATATGGCAGCATTAAAACAATATTACGGTACAGGTCGTCGTAAAACTTCTACAGCAAGAGTGTTTTTACGTCCAGGTAAAGGTCAGTTCATGGTAAATGACCGTAAAATGGAAGATTACTTTGGTCGTCAAACTGCACGTATGGTTGTATATCAACCGATGGAAGCAGTGGATATGGTGGGTAAGTTCGATATTTATGTCACAGTAAAAGGCGGTGGCAGTTCTGGTCAAGCGGGTGCTGTTCGTCACGGTATTACTCGTGCCTTGATTCAATATGATGAAGCGGGTGGAAGCACAGGAACTGGTGATGCTGCTTTCCGTCGTATCTTACGAAAAGCAGGATTCGTGACTCGAGATGCTCGTGAAGTCGAACGTAAGAAAATCGGTCTTCATAAAGCGCGTAAAGGAACACAGTACTCTAAACGATAAACTTCGTTATTTAGTACGAATAAAAAGGCGGGTTATCCCGCCTTTTTTGTATTTGATTTTTGGGGGATCGTCTAGTGGTAGGACTATGGACTCTGACTCCATCAACCTAGGTTCGAATCCTAGTCCCCCAGCCAGAGTAACCGTGGGTCCATACCGGAGACATCGGTTACAGATTATATCGAAGAGATAGCCAACACATACGAGCGAGCACTAAAGATATATTTTTTTTTATTCCCCCGTTATAGTATCCAACTTTCCAAAGCTAAGGGATCAGCATCTGTATGGAGACTATCGATCAAGAGCGGCGTCAATTTCTGGTGAGAGCAACCAGTCTTTTAGCTGGTATTGGTGCTGCATTTACCGCAATTCCTTTTATTTCTTCTTGGTGGCCGAGTCAAAAAGCAAAAGCGGAAGGTGCGCCTGTCGAAGTGGATATCAGTCATTTAGAACCAGGTGAACTCATGACGGTTGAATGGCGAGGAAAGCCTGTCTGGATCCTTCGTCGAGATAAAACCATGCTGAGTCACTTAGAAGGTCACGATGATCGCTTGAGAGATCCGGATTCTCGCGCAGAACAACAACCTGATTATGCTGATAATCCCTATCGTTCTATTAATCCCGAGTATTTAGTTCTTATTGGTATTTGCACGCACTTGGGATGCATTCCAAAATATCGTCCAACACTCGCAGAATTAGGTCCTGAATGGCCAGGTGGATTTTATTGTCCTTGTCATGGTTCGACATTTGATTTAGCAGGAAGAGTATTTAAAGGGGTCCCCGCACCGTTGAATTTAGAAGTGCCTCCTTACAAATTTGTACGAGATAAAGTTATTGTGATTGGTAAGGAACCCCCACCCTAACCCTCCCCCGGAGTACCGAGGGAGGGAACAATAAAATTCCCTCCCCCGGAGTACCGAGGGAGGGAACAATAAAATTCCCTCCCCCGGTACTCCGGGGGAGGGTTAGGGTGGGGGCCACAACTGTGAGAGAGAAAAATGGATTCAGAAAAACAAAAATTATTAGAATGGATCGATCAACGTTTCCCACTGACTAAAGTATGGCGTGAACATTTATCTCAATATTACGCACCTAAGAATTTTAATTTTTGGTATGTGTTTGGTGCACTGGCTTTATTAGTTTTTGTGAATCAAATTCTCACCGGCATTTGGTTAGCGATGTTTTATACGCCGACTGCGGCTGACGCTTTTGCTTCCGTTGAAGCCATCATGCGAGATATCAATTTTGGATGGTTACTTCGCTATATGCATGCCATTGGCGCTTCTGCATTTTTTATCGTGATTTACTTACATATTTTTCGAAGTTTTTTATATGGTTCGCACAAACGTCCACGCGAATTATTATGGTTATTCGGCGTAGGATTATATTTATTACTTTTGATGGAATCATTCTTTGGATATCTCTTACCCTGGGGACAAATGTCATATTGGGGTGCAGAAGTCATCACTTCTTTATTCAGCGCTATTCCAGGTATTGGTAATGACTTAGTGTTATGGGTGCGTGGAGATTACAGCGTATCTGATGCCACATTACATCGATTTTTTTCTTTGCATGTGATCGCTATTCCTTTACTCATGATATTACTGGTATTTCTACATATCGTTTCATTACACAAAGTCGGTTCTAATAATCCCGATGGTATTGAAATTAAAGAACGAAAAAATGCACAAGGGATCCCACTCGATGGCATTCCTTTTCATCCTTATTACACCGTGAAAGATTTATTTGGTGTGGGCGTATTTTTAATTATTTTTTGTGGTGTTTTATTTTTCATGCCAACGATGGGTGGATATTTTTTAGAGTCGACCAACTCAGTACCAGCCAATCCGTTAACGACACCAACTCATATTGCACCGCTTTGGTATTTAGCTCCGTTTTATTCTATTCTGCGGGCGATCCCGAATAAATTATTAGGGGTGATGGCCATGGCTTCATCGATTGCTTTTTTATTTGTGTTACCTTGGTTAGATCGTAGTCCCGTTCGTTCCATTCGATATCGTGGTCTATGGAGTAAAATCGCGTTAACTTTATTTGTGGTGAGCTTTATAGGATTATGTTATTTAGGGACATTACCCGTAAGTGAACTGCGTCAATGGTGTGCACGATTTTTTGCATTAATTTATTTTGCTTTCTTTTTAGCGATGCCTTTTTATACGCGATATGAAAAAACAAAACCATTACCGGATAGAGTGAAAAAATAATGAAAATAGCACGATGGGGATTTATAGCATTTTTCTTTTGTGTGACAGCATTCGCAGAAAACACGATCGAATATCCTTTCCCAAAAATACATACGCAATCTTCAGATGAAGCCTCACTACAAAGAGGTGCAGAGTTATATATGAATTATTGCGCGGGATGTCATTCATTGCGATATATGCGATACAGTCAATTAGGAAAGGGTATTGGTATTACTGAGGATAATGGAAATTTAGCCGAAGATTTATTAAAAAATAATTTAATTTTTACCGGTGCTAAAGTGGGCGATTTAATTTTAACAGCGATGTCTGAGAAAGATGCGGCGAATTGGTTTGGGATCGCGCCACCCGATTTAACTTTATCCGCGCGAGTGCATTCCAAAGAATGGTTATACACGTTTTTAAGGACTTTTTATCGAGATGATTCTCGTCCATGGGGAAGCAATAATTGGCTATTTCCTGATGTTGCTATGCCTAATGTGCTTCGTAATTTGCAAGGCGAACAAGTTGCTATTTATCGAACGGAACAAGTAGCGCATGAAGGAAATGGAAAACCCCTTCAAGTCGTTGATCATTTGCAATTGATGAATGATGGAGAAATTGACGAGCAAGCGTTTGATGCCGCTATTTTAGATTTAGTGAATTTCTTAGTGTTCACTTCTGAACCAATCAGGGCAGAGCGAGTGCATTTAGGCACTTGGGTACTGCTATTTCTGGTTGTTTTTACTATTTTTGCCTATTTATTAAAAAGGGAATTTTGGTCCCACATTTCTTGAATTTTTATGATATAATGCGCCTCCCAAAATTTAGACCCATCTTAAAGCATTGGGTATAAGCAACCAAATCTAGTTTATCTGTAAGGAGATTATTAAATGGCAATTGTCGCCAAGCGTACAGTAATGACTTTATATTCTGATCCGATGGACCCTTATAGCCATCAAGTTCGCATTGTACTCGCAGAAAAAGGTGTCAACGTAGACATCAAAAATGTTCGTGCGAATGAGCATAACGAAGATTTAATGACTATCAATCCTTATAACAGCGTCCCAACTCTTGTAGACAGAGATTTAATATTATATGAAGCAAGAATCATTATGGAATATTTAGATGAGCGTTTTCCTCATCCGCCATTATTACCTGTCTATCCTGTGGCGAGAGCAGAAGGGCGCAAATTGATGTATCGAATTGAACGTGACTGGTACAGCTTAATTAAACAAATTCAAACAAGCAAAAAAGCAGATCAAGTGGCTGAAGCTCGTAAACATCTTTTAGAAAGTCTAATTAGCTTAGAACCTATTTTTGCAGATAAACCTTATTTCATGAGTGAAGAATTTAGTTTAATCGACTGCTGCATTTCTCCCATCTTATGGCGTTTATCGCAATACGGAATTGAATTACCTGCAAAAGCCAAAGCGATTAAGCAATACGCTGCTCGTGTTTTTGCTCGCGGTTCATTCCAAGCGAGTTTGACGGAAGTTGAAAAAGAATTAAGAGCTGCATAAGTAGGTCTTGATGCGGTCTTTGCATCAAGGTTTTCTGGATCCCGGCTCGCGCGCTGCAAATATTGTGAATGTCATCCCGGCCGAGTGTTGAGCTTTTGCAACACGAGAGCCGGGATCCAGTGTCTTTTCTGCAGCGCTTGGCCGGGATGACAATGTGAATAACTTACATTACGGTGAAACATATGACTCCAAGTCGCCCTTACCTGATTCGTGCTTTATACCAATGGATAGTTGATAACGAACTCACACCCTATATAGTTGTAGATGCTCACGCTAAAGGTGTGCAAGTCCCTGAAGAATTTATTGAAGGTGGAAAAATCGTTTTAAATATCTCTCCCACAGCATGCCGTGGATTACATTTAGAAATTGATCGCATCATCTTTAGCGCGCGCTTCTCTGGCATAGCGCAACAAATCTTTGTTCCTCCTTCTGCAGTACAAGCTATTTATGCAAAAGAAAATGGTCGCGGTATGATGTTCTCTGAAGAAGAAACTAGCGGAGATGCTGGTTCAGGTGAACATATTCCTAAAGCCAAAGAGCCGACCGATAAAAATAAAAAGAAGAAACCGATATTACAAATCGTGAAGAAATAAAATTCGCATTTTATGGCTACGAGTAGTTTCATCTCTAGGTACATTAATATACAAAATGCAAAATTATCTCTAGAAAAATGATACTAGATATGTCATAAAGCGCTCGCATTTTATGAGATGAGAAAAAAGTAGAAAGTATGAATTTGTAAGCTGCTGGATTACTAGTAAATACGATGTTTACATATCTTCTGTGGTTTGTATAATATGTCCGCAATTTGATCGAAAACTTACCAGTTCAAAAATTTAAAATAAAATTTTTTGCTCATTAGGATTTTTTAAGGGAAAAGGAGTAACCGATGTTTGATTTCGAGCTAATACCTGGATTAGATTTTGAGTATGACGCACGAGAGATGGCAGCTATCTACGAGGCTGTACGTCAGACCGTCTCTAAAGTTAGTGGTCGGGAGTATGTGATAGAGAATTTTTTGGTTGGAGCCCGGATCATGGCCCTTCCAGTGGTGAATACTGCATTACATGCTATGCCAATAGAAGGGTTTTTTGATGTAGGGTTTTATCAAGAAGCAATTATCTATCTGCGCATGATTATAAATCAGTGGCAGCAGCTAAAAGTAGAGCCACGTTCCAATCTAGATCAAATCTTTAAAAGAGCATTTCCAACGCTAGCACCAAGAGTTGTAGAACTCTTAATTAACATTTTGAGGGTAGCAGAATACAATTTAGAAAAAGTAAATCTGCTCACTGATATTTATAATCAATTTTCTCAGCAACTGAATCCCATTTATGAAATGACGACTCTGATGAGTAGTGGTCAAGATGTTCAGGTTTTATATCCATACATAGATCAGAGCAATCTATTTCACTTAATTGAGATGAACATCAAATCGGTTCCTGGTGAGATTAGCGTAGAGGTGGTGACGCATAATTATCAAGGACAGGTTTTTTCAAAAGAACTCCATAGTCGATTGTCTCAGGGGCTAGAAACCAGCTTTAAAAAATTTTCTCCCAGTATAAAATTTAAATATGCAACTAAAGGGAGTGAAATTTTTACCGGTCAGAATATTACGAATGTTCCAATTGATACGCGAACCGTTTTTTTTATGCATTTTGTAAGGTATATGTTATTAAACCCGGATGAAACTTACAAAAAACCCTCTCTTTCTCCCACCACAAAAGGCTTAAATGAAAGAGAAATAGATTTGCAATTTTTGGATCGACATCAACAGTTGAGTAGTCACCGCGCTCGACTTAGCCTCCACGAAAAGAGCGTTTATGCTAGATATTTTATAAATACAAGTGCAGCATCTATTTTTGGTTTGCTGAATGCATTGTTTGAAATGGCAGAATTCTCAGTAGGGCTAGGCGCTTTTTCTAGAGCAAAGCATATCTATTCTCGGATAACTTTTTTGATTCGACAATATTCTTTCAATTCGCCCACAAAAGAATTTCTAACGGCGGATGCTAAAAGTGCCGCGGAAAAAGCAATGTTGGAATTGAAAAGAAGAGCATCTGATAATGATGTGCGTGATATTAATTTAGAAACAAAATTGATGCCCGTGTCGAAGAACGCTTTGTTGGCTACTTCGTATGAGCAAAGATTAGATGGTCTAAATCGCAAAATGCAAAGTTGCTTATTGGGTGTGCCAGATAAACTGGCTAAGATTATATTACAGCTAAGAAATGTTGTGAATGTATCGTCCGATGAGAAATTTAGAGAAGTTATTTCAAATTTGATTTTAAAGATACGTCGTCCAGAATCTTTTTGTAACTTAGATTTACTTTTAATTCAAAAACCAACTGAACGCTCAAATACGGGGCCTAAGTTACCCTTTGCGTTTGTTGGTGCCAATAGTACAAAAAAAATAATTACGGAGATTAAGACACTCCCCGATTTACTGAGAGATATTCAGACTGTTAAAAAAACTGTATCAGATCCTGAGGAAGTCACACAGGATGAAAAATCTAAAGAAGCTTTGGCGTTGTTAGACAGCCTATATGGTTACTACCATAATTTTTTGAAAGAGTTTGAGACGGCAGATGTTTCCACAAGGACTACCATGGCAAGTCAGAATATCTCTGTTGTATTACCAGGAGGAGTGACTGACTTTATTGAGGCGAATGACAATCGATTATTTCAGATTGATGATACGGGAAATCTGGTGAAAAGAGCCGGTCCCGGACAGTCCGCTATTTTTTACTTCAATGGATTATTTTCGAAAGGGATTAATACTTCGGCTCCTTCTGGTCCTGGTTTTCAAATTGCTCATGATAAATTGTTTAGAAAGCTGTTTAACGCACAGACCGCGGTTACTCAAGTGATGTTGTTATCTCATCCCAAAGGATTTAGTTATTTGCTTCAATTATCCGAAGAAATTAAAGGTACATTACTTCAAGATTGGTTAGCAAATGGAAATGATTTGAAAAAATTGGATTTTGAATCATTTGCTGTATGTGCTTTTATGAGCATGACCACTCAACCGGGAGATGCAAAACCCGATAATTTTATTGTCGTAGAAAAAGAGGGAAAAAATAAGGTCGTTTATTTTGATACTGATATTTACGGTAAAGGATCTATAGAGAAAGTTAAAGATGGTATGCATTTCTCGATGATTAAGTCAGTCATGTATTGTATGCCACAAATGTCACAAAAAGTGCCAGAATCTTTAAGACATCGTCTTATTACATTGTGCCCTGAAACACTTATCCTCGATTGGCTTGAAGAAATACTCTTACAGAATGAAAAATATGGACAAATGCTTTCTTATTTTCCGCCAGAATCTGTAGTGAGCCTGAAGAACAAACTGATAGTGAAATATGATTTAAACTTTATTTTTGCTTTTTATTATTCCTTAGTTGGTTTAATTGATGAATTAAAATTAAATCCCGAAATTACCTTGCAGCAGTTGTTTCAAAAAGTTGATCCGGTGACTTATGAGATATATCAAAATGCCAATTCAATTTTTAATACAGGTCAGACTGGAACAGACATTGTTAACAGAATACGCTATATATATGGTAACCACAGAGATTTTGCACGTAAATCAGTTGAAGAAACTATCCCTCCTCATCATCGTTTTGTAAATGGTGCGACATTAGAGGAAGTTTTACAAAAAGAGCTTGGAGTTGTTGATCGAGCAGGTTCAAAAGAACTTTTGTTGCCTGAAAGATTGATTGAAGGTTTTGTGAATTCAATTAATTTTTCTCTCTGTGATTTGGAAAATATAGGAGCGATATTTGAGAGGCTCACATCTTTTGCGCCCAGATTTAAATCGTTAACTCTGCGTCATATTGAACTTGTTTCTGTTGAGAAAGTTGTGATGGTTCTGAAAGCAGCTGTTCAGTTAAAGGAATTGAATATTGTTGGTCGTCATTCGTTATCATCAGGAGATATTCAAAGAGTTCTCAGTGATAATCCTGAACTTAATTTGGCGTTAACGTTGACTTCTCCCGGAGCGATACAGGTTTATAGATCTATGGCTGCTAGTCATAGAGGGAAGTTTTCATTTCTAACCGTGACAGAGTCGAGGGTGCTACAACCTTCCTTTTACCAATATCACTGGATTAATTATCCGTTGCAATACTTATTGGAAAATCTTGGATTGCCTAGTGCCGCGTCTTATGTTTTACAAAATTCAGAAAATGATATCAATGCACTTCATTCAAAGAGAGGACAGGGGATTGCACATGCCTTAGTTCATCGTATGAACGAATACCTTGGTTTGAATGAAGTTTTTGGTTCGAATAGCACACCAGGAATTAAGGATTCTGACGATACGGTTAATCGTCTTCTAACTTTGACACAGGACAGTAAAAATTCGTCATCTAAGACTCAGGATTTATCCTCAGAAGAAAGTGGGGTGCAAGTAATAAAGTTATATCAGCATTATATTTTTTCTTGGTTCATCACATTAAAGATATATGGTGTCGACATCAATTTGTTAAACACCTCTGGACAGGCACCTATTCATATGACGGCAGAGTTTGGTATACCGAACTTGATGACTTTTTTGCTCGAAGAAATGAATGCAAATGTAAGATTACAAACTGCGGGGTTGAATGAAAATATATTCCATATCGCAGTACGCAAAAAACATATCGAGCTTTTAAAAATTCTGTTTGAAAAATTAGACACAGAAACTATTGCGACTCTGACTTCAGAACAATTTAACCTAAATGGTGAAGCGCCAGTGCATGCAGCAGTGAGAGATTATGCAATTTTTGCTGTTTTTTTGAAATATGAAAAGAAGGGGGTGAATTTTGGCGTTCTTTCTTTTTCAAAACTTATCCCATTGCATTATGTCTTGATGGAAAAAATAGTGCCGGGCACTTTTGATGAATCTCAAAAAAGTGCGATTGTGAAACAGCTTTTGTTATTGGGCCACGATGGAACCGGTAAAGAATTATCAGAATTACCTGCAGATACAGCGAAGAGGTGCGCGCCAGAACTAGTAGAAGAAATAAATGGGCACTATGAGCGTAAGCATGATGATTTTGATAAGCGCACGCATCGTCCCAATCTACAGACCATGGAACTTAACCAAGATGATAGTCTGAAAAAACAGTATGAATATTTGTTTGCACGTGCAGAAGAGTTTCGTGTACAAAGTGAAGATAGCTTAAAAGATATCAGTTTTCGAATGGAACGTGCTATTCAAGCAATCAGTTGCTTAGTGAGTGGGATGAAGATTGCTGAGCAGGTATTGTCTTATAATAATAAAATACCTGTTTGTGAAGACAAGATTGATAAGATCATCAAAAAGTTTGTTAGTATTTACGGTGATTTTCAAGCAGTTAGTTTTTCTAATAGTTGTAAATTCTTTCAGGAAGCTCGAAAGGAAATGATTAGGATATGGCTTGCTTCGTACAATATGCAAGGTTCTAATAATGGCCGAACAGTTGCTGAAGAATCCTCGCGTAAATTGAAACAATTATTGGCAAAAAGTATCGATGCTAATATGACTTTATTAGGAAAACCTCCAGTTAATTATGCGATATACATTCTAGGTCCTCTTGTTAGGGAACGAGTGGATATTTTTTCAAATGTTGCTTTAGGATTTGTTTTTGAAGAAAAACCTAATACAAAATCGATGGAATATTTTCAATGCTTGAGTTTTCTCCTGCGAACCAATTTTTTGAGAACAGGAGAGGCTGGTGATATTTTCGTACAATTATCCAATGGAGACCAGCAAGGAATTGCTTTTTCGAATCAAAAATTTGGTATGCGGATGGAATCGAATGAATTATTTCCTAGTGGGAAGACAAGCTTTTCGTTGCCGATGGGTTCACCGAAAGATGTAGCTGGATATATGCAAAGTCCTGAGCTTTGGCGTATATGGAGTGATTTTAATACGGCTAGTTTGTTGCGAGTAGATGATAGGAGTTTTGGAACGGAAGCACTCATTGAGCAATTAAAAAAGAAGTTTTCAGAATCATTATCATGGTCTGCAGTGGCTTTGGATTATATACACGCGATAATAGAAGAGTTTAGGCAAGAGATTTTCACACAAACAAACATTAAAGGTGTTCTCGATTTAAATCACATTTACTTTCGATTTCCATTTTTGCTAGTTGAACAATTATGTGTTTTCTTTAAGGTCTCAGAAAGAGGTTTTTTTGATAATTTACAGTCGTTAATGGCAGAAGGCTACCTCAGCAAAGAGATGGTATCTTCGTTGACTGAAGTTTTATCTCGATGGATAGTATTTTCAACTCGCGTGAAGAATTTTTATCAAGAAGACAAAACAATAGTAGTTTTAAATCCAGAGAGTATTCTTGAAAAAAACATGTTTTCAAAAACTGGATTATATGAATGTAATGCAGGAGATATAAGTGATATCAAAGAATTCTTATCGATAAGCTATGTCTTATATAGGGCGGCAATTACATTTGTTACTAATAAACCAAAAGTGTTTTACGTATTAAATCCTTCGGCGCCAAAATTGAAAAATCCTGCCATGGTTTTTTCTGAAATGATTGTTTCAAAATATGAGCGATCAGTTTCGATAGAGGAAAAAGCAGACCCGGAAATTTTTGTTCTTTATGGTATTGAATATTTGATGGCTGAAAAATATCGAGAACTTGAGAATGTTGTCAGAATGTTAACTGATATGATGGCGCAGCAAAGTTTCCCTAAAGAATTGAAGAAAGAAGCCCTCTATTTGCAAGTTTCTTATCTGAGGGGTGCCAAACACTATCATGCATCGATAAAAATATTGGATACTTTAATTAACCACATTAAGTCAGAACTCTCAGGAGAGAGTTTAAATAAGCTTTATGAGGGGAATGCTGATAAGAAATCTGATAGAAAATCAATTGGGCCAGAAACGGCAAGTTTGTCAAGAGTTTCAAATATTAGCTTAGCATTCCCATTACACTTGCTTGCTCACTCATTACTTCACGTTGATTTATTCCAGTCTGCCATGAATGCAGTGGTTGAGACACTGAAAATTAACAAAAAGAAAGCACTGAGCGTTTTAGGGCAAGCGAAAGCTCTTTTATTGGCAATCAAAATTCTAAATCAAATGGGACGCTCTAATGAATCTCAACCATACTTTAATGAACTTTTGGGATTGATGCCAAAAATTGAACGTAAATATTTTGGATTGTTTGGTGAAATTGCTCGAAGCAATGCTTCATTTGTCATCGAACAACCATCTTTTTCAGATAATTTACGGATGGAGTTAACTCAACAATTAATGCTAAAAGCCAGTTACCATGATCTGTGTTTATTTGGAGACAATACACAATCTGCACTCTCAAATGCAGTTATTTTCTATAAGCTCGCTGATTTACTTTCTCAAAGAAGTGTGTCGGCGAAAAT
>JAFEDO010000155.1 GCA_018241565.1 Pseudomonadota bacterium | reverse complement strand
ATCCAAGCTATTTATTTTTTCCAAATTAATTTGCTCTAATAAATCATCAGAAGCTGTAATAGCTACAAGATAGTTATTGGCTTGCTGCGTGGATACCCCGATCAAATCTTTTAGTAATAGAGAGGTCATTTTACAGTGGCCTTTTTCCTGTTGATATTCATCCACTATTAATTTTATATTAACCAACCTATCCTTCAATGAAAGATCTTCGCGCTCTGTATTTTCTATCCATTGTAATTGCCTAAGATTTAATTTATTTGGTTTTTCATCTAATACCTTAGCCTGAATATCCTGTTTACCAGCCACGTGCGAAGCTAAAAATCGACGTTCACCTGCTACTAGCCGATATTTATTTTGAAATGGATAAACAACTACGGGATTGATAATCCCTTTTGCTTTAATGGTCTCTGAAAGGCTTTTTAAACTTTCGAACTCATTCGATTTTTTCTCATAATGCGGGCTATTTTTATCTATTCCTTGAATTATATCTTCAACTGTGATCAATAAATCTCTGGGATTATCTGGGTCTGTTTCAATCCTCGAGAGTGCGATTACTTCATATCTAAACATACCAGCATGGTTTTTTACTGCATTGATTGTTTCGCTTAATCCTGTACTTAAGCTCTTAGAAATACCAAAAACTTTTTTTTGTTTATTCATTGGTAAATATCCTCTCACTAATGTATTCACAAACTGCTAATGTTTCTTTTCTCGCTTGATCTGCTTCTGGCAGATCAAAAACTGTTTTAGGCGCAGCTCCCTCTGCGTCCACCTCCGCATATGCCGTACGTTGTCCCAAAGTCAAAGGAATGACAAAATTTGCCATCTCTGGATTTCTTTTTAGACTATCCAGCATGTCTGTGTGTAAGCGTGTTTTTCTGAACATATTTGGTAGAATGCCAATGAGATCTAGTGGTTTTCCTTTTGGACGATTCAATGATTCTTGCATCCACAGTTGCATCATTCCATAAACGCCTTGAATTGGTTGTTCCTCCATTACTGATGGAATAATCATATGAGTAGCCGCTTTGATTGCACTAATTGTTAGAGGTCCTTTTGAGGGAGCGGTGTCAATAATTACAATATCGTAAGACTCTGTAACATCTTGAGACTCTAGTAAAATTCCAATTTGCCTATATACTTTTTCAACTACTTCACTTCTCCTAACTGCTTCTGCCACTAGCAATTTTTCCGCATGTGCTGGTGCTATATCAAGAGTCCCTATATGTGTTGGATAAGGGATAATTGGTTGACCATAGAATATATCTGCAATACTACTCCTACCGCCCTCTAACCAAGATGTATTTTGATCGGTGGTACTATAATCGGGATGTATGGGAGGGAGTTTTCCAGCGATTGACGCTGGATCAATTTCCATATGCAAGAATCGTGAAGAGAAATTACATTGAGGATCAAAATCGATAGCTAAAACCCTTTTCCTTAAATACGTGCTAAAGTACTCTGCTAGAATAATACTCAATTTTGTTTTTCCAACACCACCTTTGTTATTTGCCGGCACTATTACTTTCATTGTTTTCCCGTTATCCTTGTGTTACGTTAGTCTATGAAATATCATAGAGGTGTTACCATTATACTTTATGAAATATAAAGATAACAGCAACTTGTTGTTGTTATCTTTAGTTTTAATTGTTTAATACTGTTTAAAAGACAAAAAAAATCATGTATTCAATTAGTTAATAAAACAAAGTGTGACGTTTGTGGGAAAAGCTGTGACGTCTGTGGGATGAAATGAGGCGTTTATGGGATCAACATGTGACGTTTATGGGAGATGTGTGACATCTATGGGATGATTGATATTACATCGAGTGAGCAGGCTAGGGAAATGCAGAAAAAAAACATAGAGTTAAAAAAACATGTTGCGACAATTCATTGTTCAAACAAACTCGGTTTGTTGCAGCGAAAATTAAGTAATGCATTGCTCTTTTATGCATATCCTTATCTTTTGCAAAGAGAGGAGCATGAAATAACAATGAAAGAGATTTGCTCAATTATTAACTATGCCGGAAATAATATTTCATTTATTAAAGATACACTCAAAAATTTGATGACAACGGTAATTGAATGGAATTTAGTTGATGATACAACTGGGGAGGAAGACTGGACGGCAAGCACCATGCTTGCGAGTGTTAGAATTAGAGGATCTGTTTGTACTTACTCTTATAGTACGAGGATGAGAAAATTATTATATTCTCCGAGCATGTACGGGAAAGTTAATTTGATTATACAAGCAAAGTTTAAATCTAGTTACGCATTAGCTCTTTATGAAAACTGCGTTCGTTATAAAGGATTACCTGCGACGAAATGGTTTGATTTACAGTCTTTTAGAAAAATAATGGGTGTCCCTAAAGATGTTTATCTTATTTTTCGAGATTTCAAAAAAAGAGTCATTGAAAAAGCAGTCGAAGAGGTAAACGCATTCTCTGGATTTAATGTTGAACCGGAATTTAATAAAGTAAATAGACAGGTAGTTAGCGTTCGTTTTAAATTAAAAAACTGTAACGAAAGCTCAAATACTATTGAAGAAAAAAACAATCGGCTAAAGGAAAATTATAGTCAAGAAATGGAGATACTCATTCAAAAATTTGCTTTTAGTAGACATCAAGCAATCGAATTAATTGGACGATATGGCATAGAAAAAGTTAAAGAAAAGATCGAAATGATACTTTCTTCGCAAGTCTTTAAAAATGGAAAATTAAAAAATCTTGCTGGATATTTTACTGATGCTGTTAGAAAAGATTATCAACCAGAAAAATCGAGCAGGGATTTTTCTGAGAGAGCACAAAGAGAGAATGAAATAAATGAAAAATTAAAACAAGAGCAATTAGATCAATACATTCGTTACTTAGATCAAGAAATACTGAATAGATATCAACAATTCTCTGAAAAAGAAAAAGCTGAAATAGAAACGGAGTTTATGCGATATATTAAAGGGTCGCTTTATTATAATTTATTTTTGGAACAAGGGATTTCTAATCCCTTGGTGTCCCATATGTTTTGCGAGTTCTTTCGGGCGTTAAAAAAGAATTTACTCGATAACTTTGTTGGTTTTAACGATTTTTGTAAAGCTCAAAGTTAGATTTTTTGAGCTTTACAAAAATTGGTGGTATAACGGATCTGTGAAAAAATAATTTGACGTAATCGTTTCAGATTGGTAAAAAGGAAAGACATTCTGAAGTTTTCTTGAAGTTCTAGGATCTAGTTTTTTTCGAGTGGTATCCAGTCGTAAAATCAAAATGATGATAAGTTAAGGATTATTTGCTTCCTTTTGTGTTTTAAATACAAAGGTCGTCAATTTAAAAAAATACAAAAGAAGATTTTGGTGGGGTATTGGTAAGTGCTTTACCGATGCATTAGATCGAATATTACAATTAGAATTCACAAAGTAACGGATAGTTTTCCTTGGGTTAGGATATTTAAATATTAATATCAATAAGGGGATAACTATGCTTGCCCTTCCATGTACAGCCGAAGAAATTCACGAAATTAACCAAAAAAAAGAATACACACTGATCTCAACGCAGTTAATGGAGTACTTACTCCAAGATCCAAAAATCAACGCAGAAGTGAATCAATGCTGGCAAACGCTATTTAGAAAAGCACGCTTTCATTCCAATTTAGAAGTCACGATAAGTTATGTTGAATTAGCAGAAAATCTTTCAAAATCTAAGAGAACGGTCATGAGATACGTCAAGATTTTAAAGGAAGCGGGCTATTTAATAGTAAAGCAAAACTCTGATGCTAAGAGTGGTCTGTTGGCCAATACATTTTTGGTGAGAGTACCGACTTCTATCATAAAAAAGATAAGTAACACAGAAGATAGAGCCGTTAAAAAATCAGATCTCAGTAAAAAAAAAGACAATGACGCTTCTCACTTAATCCAAGCATTGAGTGATGATGGTGCTCTCAATCAAGAAATCGCCTTAAACAGAGCAGAGGATAAGAGAAAGGTTGTTTCTCTCAAAGAGGGTGCTCTGTGGAAGGATTGCGCCAAAGAGAGAAGTCAGAGGCAGGCTGCTGCTCAAGCAAAAGACCCATCAGAAAGTAAGTCGAAAGAAACCTCAATCAACGTGCATTCAATTTCTGAAGAAGAGACGGCATCTTTACACGGGCTTAGCGACAAATCGATCGCCACTCCCTATGACAGACATGCCACCTCTTATAATAATAAATATCTTAATAATAAAAATAACAACAGAGATAGTACCTTGATCTTGAAACAAGTACTGAGCAAAAGAGAAGACTCAAAGTTCCTTGGTGATTGTTGTTGTGATTCTACGAATGCAGAGAAGATTTTTGAGATAGAGCGGGAAATTGTGAGACTTCAGGATGCAGAGAAACGGATCTCTCTTGGCATTAAGCCGGGCGCTATGACTTATGCAGAGCTTCAAAAGACAGGTGCTATTCGAAGCCAGATAGACATTTTGGAAATGAAACGAGAGCACTTAAAAAAAGAGGAAGCCAAGAAAGCAGAGATAGTGGATTTGAAACGCAATTTAAAAAGAGATGATGGTTATATGGCAAATAGGGGAGATAAAAACAGGGTTTCATCATTTACGTTTAAGCGATTGGTGAAGGAATTAAAGCACTGTGGGCGAGATGATGAATGGTTGCCCTGGCTCATTAACGAAATTATTTATGAGGTCCGTTTTGGCAGTTTGAGGAAGAGCAAAACGACGGGTAAACGTTTGAGCCTTGATCATGGTATTAATATCGCTTTAAAGCTTGTTCGAGAGGGGCGTTGGACAACGCCTATGGCACTACGGTTTGATAAGAAAATGGTTGAGTGATTTCATGAGTCAGAGTCGTTGAACAGTTTTTTGTGGCAAGAGGAAGGCATAGATAAAGCAGTTAAAATCACGGATTTTCTCGATAAAAATCGAATATTTTTAAGATTCTCGAGCTTATAAAATCATAGGATATTAGCAATTCGGGCTTAAATAATATTATATGATTAATTTAATCATATAATATTGCATTGTATAAAAATTTATGATTATATGGTCGAAAAATAAGTAGAGGTGTTGTATGAAACGTCCTTTTAAGAAATTTGATTTGAATGCGGTAATAGAAAACTACAATAAAACCCACAAGCCCCAGATACCTCAAAATGCCACATTTTCGTTTTTTAATGGTTTGCCCAATCTCAATAAGCACATCGATGATGTGAACGGCAGTGAGCGGTTATCTCGGTTCTCTTCCTCTGAACTCGACGTGATTCGTAAAAAGAAAGAAAGTTTAGGAGGCAGAGCATCTGCCTTGATAGAAGGCACTGTATTTTTGGACAATCGAATAACACCTCATCATGAAGACCCCAATCAAAGAATAGACAAAAAGGTCGCCTTTTATGAATGGCAAGATGCACAATCCATTGCTTTAAATGCGTTAATCGAACGAGTGCAACAGAGCGAATTAAAACGGCTTAAAGAACAACAACAAAGGATTGATACGATAGAGCGAGCGTTAAGTTTAGCGGCGCACAGCCATTTAAGTTTACTAGCGCTCGTATCTAATCAGCTCCCCGCTTTAGAGCAGTATTTGAAAGCGACATTAAAACAAAAAAAACCAAAAGGTATGCCGAACCCTATTTTCGTGGCATATACCGATTACTGCAAAAAACTTTTAGTAGATTGTCAGAGTCTTCGAGCACTAGTTATTGATAATATGCTGTTACGCTTAGAATTAATGAGCCAAAGCCAATTTCAACAATCCAATGTAATGGCACATTGCATTCAGTTGTTGCAAAAAGAAGGAGTCATTAAGGAGAAACAAGAATTTCCGATAGATGAAAATCCCATGAGCGCGCATTTATTTTTTCAATATCAAGAGTGTATTCAAAAAGAGGGCACCGTTTTACAAAAGAAGCGATTATATGCGTTGCCGTGGTATCAAGAAAATGTAGGATTTAAAACAAAAACTATTAAGAGAGCAGGGAACTCTATTATCATTCCTTTGGAATTAACGAATATCGTTCCATCCAAGATGTTTTGGTTTTTAGGTAATTTCCCGAAACTATTCCCAAAAAATGCTCTGAAAAAGCATTTAATCCTGGAAAGCCAATATTTATTTGCGCGATTAAAGACAAGTGAAATCACTGCTTTAAATCCAAATTCTTTAGATTTACTGTCGAATTGCATCCAACATTTACAGATTTTACATTCTAATTCGGCGCTCATTGAAAAGACACTTTTTACTCTCAATCAAACAGGGGTTCTTAAAAAAGATAATGCTATATTAGCGTACAGAAAATTTCTGACTCAAAAAAACGATGCTTTAAGAATAAAACAATTGAGGCTAATTGAAGAATTTATTCAGTATATCGAGGGTAGGAATAAAACGCCCAAAGCTAAAATCTTGGATTATAAAACCTGCGAATTATTAAAAGCCTTATCTCTTGAATTACAAAAATATATGAAAAGCATTTCTCCTGATGAAGCATTAAAAGCTCGAATACATGCCGCTAAAAAAAGCTTGAATGCTATTTTACGTTTAAATCAGAATTATTTTGTGATGGACAAATTGGTGCGTGGTAAAGAAGTGAGTGAGAGTGATTTTACGGCTTTTATGGAGACGTATAAATCCTACGAAATGGCAGGAACATCAGAGGCAAATGAATTAAAAGGCTTAATTTCCCCTCACTTAAATCAAATCTTTAAAAATTTACTTCTCGAACTTAAAGTTTCTTTCTTTACAATGCCTGGGATAATAGGGTTTCAAAAGCATTATGAAAAGCTCTCGCATTATAAATCAGTACTTTTAGTATTTAATCATTTTGTTCCAGAGTCATCCATGATCCAAAAACTGAATAAATATGTGATCCGGTATTTTGAGTTTTTAATGCATATTGAAAAACCAACGGATGCGGGTATGGCTATTATTCAGAGTATGGAAAAAGTATTTATCAGTATTGCTAAAGACCATCAAATTTTAAGTGAGCCATTGGAAGTGCGTCTTCAAGAATTAAAGGCCACATTTTGTGATGAGAGCTGGTTGATTGGAAAAGCCAAATTACAAGCGTGGGTTTCTTTATTAAAGACTGAAACGAGCCAGCACAGTTTTGAAAAAGAGGTAGCGCACTTGAATGCGAATATTTTCTCTTATTTAAGAGACAATCAGAAATTAGATTATAACGAAAACCATCTCAAAGAATTAGATGGGTTAATTGAATCGTGTGTTGAAAAGGGAACGACGGATTTTTCTAAATTGCCAGTAAGCCACCATCAAAAGATTCTATTTCAGCTAAACAATGAGCATTCTCCTGTCAAAGACTTAATCTTATTGGCTACAAGAGCACGCGTTAAAGAAAACCAATTACGGAAAGAAAAAACATCAGAAAAATTAAGTGTTTCTTTTGTCAAAGAAAAAGAAAGTTTAAGGGAAGCTCTTTCACATACGCTTCAAAAACACAGCTATCACATTGATTCCCCCGGATTATTTAGGATCTGTCAGAAAAAACCAGGATTATGTAACCCTGTTATTGGAATGCAAAGGTATCGAGCACCATAAGTACTTTGCTTTTCAAGAAAAAGTTGAGGAGAAATCCGTGAGTATTTTATCTCGGTTTAAAGAAGATTTACAAAACGTTATTACACTGTATTCGAATCGTTCTAAAATGACGATGAATAGGGCAAAAGAAATTACGGACTTATTACATATGATTAATCAAGCGATGAGCGCTGTGGGGTTATTTCAAAATATTCAATCCTTTATCCCCAAGATGCATGGATTGAATTTTATTATCGATTTCAATTCCCTTCGAAAAGGGCTCTTGTCATTGCTGAATAAACCCATATATCAATTATTCAATTTATTATTGTATGAGAACATGGAAATGCGGCACGAGATGAAGCAACTCAGAATACAAATCACATCCAGCGTGACAGATCCCAATGCATTAAAACCGTTGAATGATAGAATTGTGGCTCTTGAAGGTGACTTATCTTCGTTACAAAAAAAGAGTGAACGCCTTCAAGTTGAAAACAATCATTTATGTGAGGCGTTAAAAGAGCAAAAAGAAACGAATGATACTTTATTAAGAGAGAAAACTGACTTACAAAAAAACACAGAAAGTTTACAAGATAAATATCTTGCTAAAATAGAGGAATGCCGAAAACTGTATGAAGAGATTCATACATTAAAAGAAACACCGGCGGTAACACATAAAAATACAATTTAAGTTTCATATTTAATTCAAGTCTTATCAGGATCAAAAAGACTATCCCCAGGATGTTATTCATTTTTTAAAAGTAATGAGGCATCCAAAATGCATCCACTCCTATCAGAGGCTAAGGAACGTCTGTATTCAAAACTATATCAAGATCTGGGTGATAAGATTATCGGGTTTTTAAAAGATAAAGACGTCCATGAAATTATGTTGAATCCCGATGGTAAGTGTTGGATCGATCATGCGTTAGAGGGATTACTGTTTGTTTGTACTCTGACGGAACGAGAAGCAACTGCCATTATACAAAGTATTGCTGGGATCCATGGTTGTATAGTCACGAAAGAGTCTCCGCGCTTGGAAGCCAAATTGCCTTTTTATAAAGAGTTGCAAGGAGAGCGATTCACAGCACAAATACCGCCTATTGTTCCCTTGCCAAGTTTCACCATTCGAAAACGATCAGAGCATGTTTTTCGGTTACTCGATTATATAGGGAGTGATCGATTGACGTTAAAGCAATTACTCATTTTAAGGGAATTAATTCGAGATCGAAAAAATATTTTAGTCTGTGGTGGACCTGGCTCAGGTAAAACAACGGTGACGAATGCCTTGATTGTAGAAGCTGTTCAGCATAATCCCAATCAACGATTTGTGATTTTAGAAGATCTGCCGGAACTCCAATGTGAAGCCGAAAATTGTGTCTCTCTCGTCACCAGTGAGCAAGTTGATTTACAAGGATTATTACGGTCAGCGATGCGTATGCGGCCTGATAGGATCTTGGTGGGTGAAGTGAGAGGTCGTGAAGCGTTAGATATGTTGAAAGCTTGGAATACAGGATGTCCAGGTGGCATTTGTACGGTACACGCCAACAGTGCTCTGGATGCCATACAACGGATCGTAGATTTGGCGATGGAATCGCAATTAACGAGTCCGCCCTTGTCGTTAGTTTCTCATACGATTGATGCGATTGTTTCAGTCGTTCGAAAGGGTAGTCAAAAAGGGTTTATACAAGAAATTTTATCATTGGGAGCATATCAAGATGGGCAATTCACGTTTACGAAATTGGGTTAATAGATTAGGGCTTTATTTTTTAAGCATGGTTTTTACGAGCAGTGTTTCTTTTGCGGGGAGAGGAGGTAATCTCCCTTTTACCTCCACCATGAATACCATCAAGGATGCGGTGAGTGGTCCTTTTTTATTAGCAGCTTCTGTCATCATGGTGGTTGTGACTTGTTTGATGTTGGCGTTTGGGGAATGGGGAGATGGATTTAAAAAACTCATTAACATGGTGCTTTGGTTATCGATTGCTTTTGCGGCGAGTGGTTTTATCACCAGTGTGTTTGGTTAGGATTTTTTTAAAAGCAACCGTATTCAATATTATCAATAAGGAATTTTAGTATGAGAGGAACATGTGCCCCGTATTTTAAGTCACTCAATCGAGCGTTTAATATTTTGGGTGTCAATCGAGAACTCTTTTTTCTTTTTGTGGGACTGTGTTTACCGATTGCATTTTCAGCACGATTAATACCTATGATGGATATTGTGGCATTTGGTATTTTTATCGTTTTACATAGCATTGGTGTACTGATAACACGCGCTGATAGTCAAATGCTAGCGATTTATCGGAGGCACATTCATACCAAGAAATATTACAAAGCTATCTCAGGGATCCATGCAAAATCTCCAGTACTAAAACCGAGTGTGCCTTTTTATCAAGGTCAACGAGGCATCGTATGATTTTTAAAAGTGATGAAGCAGGCTTATCTGATTTATTAAATTACGCGCATTTGATTGATGACGGTGTTATTTTACAGAAAGACGGGGGCTTTTTAGTCTCTTATAAATTTCAAGGTCCCGATCTCTATTCCGCGAGTGGTAGTGAACTAGATACGTTGACTCTTAATTTTAATCGCATGGTGAATATGCTGGAAGATGGCTGGATGTTACATGTGGATGAACTAAGGATCCCAAGTGTGACTTATCCTCTACAAGGATTTTTTCCTGATCCTGTGTCATCTTTAATCGATGAAGAGCGAAGAGTATTATATCAATCAAAAGGTAGCCACTATGAAAATATTCAAGTGCTCACTTTTGTGTGGAAATTTCCATTACCACTTGTTAAAACCACTAAGCATTGGTTTGTCGAGGGATTATCAGCGGATGATGATTCAGAAAATCTAACCAAGCGCTTACAAGAATTTTATGAAACGCTCGATCGTGCGATTGGTGCCCTCAGTCAAAGTTTTGTTTTGGAAAAGTTAACGAGTGCGGATCTCTTCAGTTACTTAAATACCTGCATCACGGGGGAATTATTACCGATTGCTTTACCGCCGGATGGATGTTTTATCGATGTTGTTTTAGGACGGCGAAATTTAGTGGGCGGATATGTCCCCAAGATTGGGAACAAATTTATTTATGTGCTTTCCATTGTCGGATATTTAAATTCAGAGACTATCCCTGGGTTACTTGATGAAATGGGGACTTATCCCTTTGTTTATCGCTGGTCCAATCGATTCATTCCCTTAGGTGAAAAAACAGCGGAGCGTGAAATTAAGCGATATCAAAAGCATTGGAATAATAAAGTGAAGGGGTTTTCTGGGATTTTAAGAGAAGTGTTTTTAGGTCGCGCAACGGACAAAATCGATTTAGATGCTTTAGAGATGAGGGAAGAAACCTGTGATGCCTTAACGTTAAATAGTAATCAAACGACCCGATTTGGGTATTGGACGAGTGAGATTGTGTTGATACATGAGGAACTTTCTTTACTCAATGAAAGT